>JBJTFE010000070.1:0-29109 GCA_046093265.1 Phenylobacterium sp.
GCCAGGGCGGCGGCGGCGGCGAGATCGGCGGCAGGTTCGCTGATCCGCAGGCCTCCGGCGACGTTGAGGTAGACGTCACGCGCCCCGAGGGAGAGCCCGCAGCGGGCCTCCAGAACGGCCAGGACCATGGCCAGGCGCCCGGAGTCCCAGCCCACCACGGCCCGGCGGGGCGTCCCATAGGCGGAAGGCGCTACGAGGGCCTGGAACTCGACCAGGACCGGACGCGAGCCCTCGATCCCGGCGAAGACAGCCGCCCCGGCGGCGCGCTCGCCCGATGTGTCCAGAAAGAGGGCCGAGGGGTTGGCCACCTCGCGCAGGCCCGCATCGCCCATCTCGAAGACCCCGATTTCGTCCGTGGCCCCGAACCGGTTCTTTACCCCGCGGAGAACCCGGAAGGGATAGCCCCGCTCACCCTCGAAGGTCAGGACGGCGTCGACCAGGTGCTCGATCACACGCGGCCCCGCGATCGCGCCCTCTTTCGTGACATGGCCCACCAGGATGACGGCGACACCCTCGCGCTTGGCCAGCCGCACCAGTTCCGCCGAGGCGGCGCGCACCTGGGTGACCGAGCCGGGCGCAGCGTCATGGGCCTCGCTCCAAAGGGTCTGGATGGAGTCGATGACTACGAGGTCGAACTTTGCGCGCTTCAGGCCATCAAGGACATTCCGCAGGCTGGTCTCGGCCGCAAGCTGGACAGGGGCCGCTCCCAGTCCCATGCGCTGGGCCCGGCTGCGGACCTGGTCGACGGACTCTTCTCCGGAGATGTAGGCGCAGGACGCCCCCCGGTTCGCCGCCGCGGCCACCGCCTGCATCAGCAGGGTCGACTTGCCGACGCCGGGGTCGCCCCCGACCAGGATGGCCGAGCCCCGGGCGACCCCTCCGCCGCAGACCCGGTCGAACTCCTCGATCCCGGTCTGGATCCGGGGCAGGGCGCGCACCTCTCCGGACAGGCCCTGAAAATCGAGCCCGCGGGTCCGCGAAGGCCGACTGGCGGTCAGGGCGCCGGGCGGACGCAGGCCGCTTTCCTCGACCATGGCGTTCCAGGTTCCGCAGGCCGGACACTGTCCGCTCCAGCGGCTCTGCGAGGCTCCGCAGGACTGGCACACATAGGTCGCGCCATCTCTGGCCATCGCAGTCTCCTGATTCGTCCGCCGGACTCAGCTTAGCCCGGCTTGCGTCAGGAGCGGACATAGCGCCTGCGGGCGCGGGTGCTGAGCCTGACGAGGCACTCGTGGGCCACCGTCCCTGTGGCCGTCGCCAGATCGTCCACCGGCAGGTTGGCGCCCATGAGCTCGACCCGGTCGCCAGGGCGGGCCGGCGTATCGCCGATCTCTATGGCCAGAAGGTCCATGTTGACGATCCGGACCGGGCGCCGGGCGCCCGCGAACCAGGCGCAGGCGCGACCGCCGCCCCTGCGCAGGAGGCCGTCGGCATAGCCGGCGGCGACCACTGCGATCCGTATCGGACTCTCGACCTTCAGGCCCGAGCCATAGCCCAGCCACTCCCCCGCCGCGACCGTACGGACGTAGAGGATAGGCGCGTCCAGGGTCGCCACGGCCTCGATCCGGGGATCGGGGCGCTCAAACGGCCCCCCACCAAACAGGCTCACGCCCGGGCGCACCATGTCGAACCGCCATTCAGGCCCCAGGAATAGCCCGGCGGAGGCGGCGAGGCTTGCCGGAAGATCCGGGAAGCTCCGGCGCGCCTCAAGGAAGCGCTCCAGCTGGATGCGGTTACGCGGTGCGTCCGGTTCTGCGCCGGACCCGAGGTGACTCATCAGGAGTACAGGGTCCAGCTTTCTGTCCTGCGCCAGCGCGGGAACGTCATCGGGGGCGAGGCCCTGACGGTTCATCCCAGTGTCGACGTGCAGGCCGACAGGAAAGCCAGCGCCCGCGGCGCGGGCCGCCTCCACCTGAACGGGGTCGGCAAGCATGGGGATGAGGGCCGAACGGCGGACCCGGTCAGCCGTCCCCGGCGCCAGCCCGTCCAGGAGGAAGATCCGGGCGGATCGCGACGGACCCAGCGCGCGACGAAGGCTCTCGCCTTCCTCCAGGCGCGCCACAAAGAAGGACCGGGCGCCGGCCTCCCAGAGCGACAGGCCTGCCTGCCGAGCCCCCAGGCCATAACCATCCGCCTTGAGCACGGGCGCCGTCTCCGCGCCACCGGCAATGGCGGCGAGGGTCCGGAAATTCCGGTTCAGGGCGGAGAGGTCGACCGTCAGGCGGGCGCGATAGGGCATCGGGCGGGACATAGCCAAACCCGGCCCTGGGGGCTAGCGGATGTCGTAACGCCCGGGATCGCGCGCCAGGTTGCCGAACTTGGTGATCTCTTCGTTGTAGGAGAGTTTCACTGTGCCGATCGGTCCGTGGCGCTGCTTGCCGATGATGATCTCGGCCATGCCCGACACCTTGTCCATATTCTCCTGCCACGTCAGGTGCTCGGGCGTACCCTCGCGGGGCTCGAGGCGCGAGAGGTAATAGCTCTCGCGGTAGATGAACATGACCATGTCGGCGTCCTGCTCGATCGAGCCGGACTCTCGCAGATCGGCCAGCTGCGGTTTCTTGTCCTCCCGGTTCTCGACCTGGCGGGACAACTGCGACAGGGCGATGACCGGGACGTTCAACTCTTTGGCCAGGGCCTTGAGGCTTTGGGTGATCATCGAGACTTCCTGGACCCGGTTGTCGTTGCGGTTGTCGCCGGTGGTGATCAGCTGGAGATAGTCGACGAAGATCACGTCAAGTCCGTGCTGACGCTTGAGACGCCGGGCCCGGGCGGCGAGCTTGGCGATGGAAAGGCCGCCGGTAGCGTCGATGTGCAGCGGCGCCTCCTGGATTTCCAGCGCCGCTTCCCGGACGCGGGCGAACTCCGAGGCGTCGATCTCGCCCTTGCGAAGGCGGTCACCCGAAACCCCGGACACTTCGGCCAGCAGGCGCATGGCCAGCTGCTCGGCGGACATTTCCAGCGAGAAGAAGGCGACGACGCCCCCGGAGACCGTCTTGCGCGATCCGTCGGGCTGTGGCTCCCACGCATAGTGCCGGGCGATGTGAAAGCCGATGTTCGCAGCCAGCGAGGTCTTACCCATCGACGGTCGGGCCGCCAGAATGACCAGGTCGGAGGGATGCAGACCGCCGATCTTCTGGTCCAGGTCGATCAGGCCCGTGGAAAGACCGGCGAGGCCGCCATCCCTGCGGTGGGCTTCGGCGGCCATCTCAAGGGCGCCGCCGAGGGCGTCGACAAAGGAAACAAAGCCCTGCGAGGCGCCGCCGGTTTCGGCCAGCGAATAGAGGCTGGCCTCCGCCGCCTCGATCTGGTCAAGGGCGCTTTCGGCGTCCTCAGGGGCCTGCGCCCGGACCGTGATCTCCCCGCCGATCCGGATCAGGTCGCGCCTGAGGGCCAGGTCGTAGATGGCGCGGGCATAATCGGGCGCGTTGGCGGCGGGCGGCGCCCGGTCGATCAGGTCGGCAAGGTAACGGACCCCGCCCAGGGCCTCGAAGGCCGGGTCGCGGCTGAACTGGTCCGCCAGCAGGATGGGCTCAGCGAGCTGTCCCTTGCGGATCTGGGTCTGGATCGCAGCGAAGAGCCTCTGGTGAAAGGGCTCATAGAAGTGGCGGGGCTCCAGATTGTCGCCCAGCCGTTCGAAGGCCGCGTTGTCGTACAGGAGAGCGCCCAGAAGCGCCTGCTCCGCCTCAATGTTGGCGGGCTGGTGAGGGAGGGTCGCGTCATTGACGGGGGAGACGAGATCAAGGGCCGGAGCGAGCGACATCCCGCCAGAATAGTCCCTTGAGGGGCCCCGGGTCACCGACCCGGATACAGGCATGCACAGCTAATCCGGGCCTGTGGAAAAAGCAGCCGCCGGGTCCGGGCGAAACCGGACCCGGCGGGAACGTTACCAGGCGTAGCTCATGCGGGCGTAGACATAACGACCGTTGAAGCCGAAGGGCGAGAAGGACGGGAAGCCAATCGGGCCATTGGTGTTCACGGTGACCGGGGTCCGGTTCGGGTACTCATCCAGGGCGTTGCTGACGCCGAGGGCGATGCCGACGCCATTCTCGGCGTTCCATCGGCCTTCCACATCCAGGAGGACATGCTCGCCCACCTTGTAGTCGAGGGCCGGGTTGTTGCTGGGCACCGTGACGTCGCCGTACCGGGTCAGCTTGCCGGAGACTCCAAAGTCACCGCGGCTCCAGTCAACGTTCAGAACGTACTTCGAAGAGGGTGTGCCTTCTTCGAAAGTGATCCGGTTGGCGCGGTCAAACAGCGGAGGGGGTACCGGAAGGGACTGCAGAACCTGAGTCTTTGGAACAGCTGTCACGTCCGTGTCGTTGAAGTTCGCCGCGCCGGTGACGTCCAGATTGCCGAAGCCGCCAAGATCCCACCTGTATCGGGCGACAACGTCCAGGCCGTTCGTCTCGGTATCCACCCCGTTGATAAAGAACCGGGCGGCGCCGAGCTGGGCGTTGGTGCCGACGGGATTGATCAGGCCGCAGATAGCCTGGGCCGTCGGTGTACCGGTGGGGTTGCACTGGATGTTCTCCGACAGAACGATCCGGTCATTGATCTCGATCCGGTAGGCGTCGACCGTGGCCTCGAAGGCTCCGGTGCGGAACACCAGACCGAGGGAGTAGTTCACTGACTCTTCCGGCTGAAGCGCCTTTCCGCCCAGCGACTTCGCTACAGAGCTAGTGGAGGGGAAGGTGCCGACCTCGACAGGCGTACTTACGCCGTTGACCGCCAGGAAGTTGGTGGAGGTGGCCGTGAAGAACTGCTGCTGCAGGGCGGGGGCGCGGAAGCCGGTCGCGACCGTCCCGCGGACGGCGAAGGCCTCGTTGAAGTCGTACCGGGCCGAAAGCTTGCCCGTCGTCTGCGAACCGAAGTCGGAATAGTTTTCATATCGGACAGCGGCCGCGAGCCCGAGGGCGTCCGTCACCGGCAGGTCAAGGTCGGCGTAAACGGACTGGGAGTTGCGGTCCTTGTCCACCTCGTTCCCGGGCTGGAAGCCCGGGAAGCCCTGTGACCCCGCGGCCTTGCCGGCGACGCCGCCGAACACCCACGAGGCCCGATCACCCTGGGTGATCTGGTAGTGCTCGCGACGATACTCGACGCCGAGAGCCAGATTGGCCGGCTTTGCGAGGCCGAAATCGAGGGTCCGGGTTCCGCCAACCTGGGCGACCAGCTGGTCATACTGCATGGCGCCGGCGTTGAAATCGGTGGGCGAACCAACGCCCATGGAGGCGTTGACCGAGTTCCGAACACCATACCGGACCTTGTTGTAGCCGTAGACGATGCCGGCATCGATCTTGAAGCCGGCCAGGGCGCCGCGCACGCCGCCGGCGCCGCTGTAGTCGGTGATATCCGTCGTGATCAGCGGCAGGAAGCCGATCGGCCAGATGGCGGGGACATTGTTCGAGTTGTTCGCGAGGCGCGGGTTCGCCGCCGAGTCGGTCTTGCGCTTCTGATAGCCGCCGAAGCTGTAGAGATCCCAGTCTGCGTTCAGCGGCTTTCCGGCGTTCGCATAGACTGTGATCTGGTCGACCTGGGGATCGCCGTAGCGCGAGGTGACCTTGCTGGGGGTGATGCGCGGGTCGAGGTCGCCGCGGCTGGTCGGGTTCCGGAACAGGTACTCGCCGCTCACGGTCAGGAAGCCGTCGGAGCCGAGCTTGAGGCCCTGCCAGCCGGTGAGGGTGAAGGTCGGTCCGTCGTTCTTGTCGCGACCCTGCAGGTTGCGGGCGGTGCGGACGCGAGTGTCGTAGACACCATAGGTGACGGAAGCCGAGCCGCCCTCATCCGCCTCGCGCAGCCGCATGTTCACAACGCCGGCGATGGCGTCGGAGCCGTACTGCGCCGAGGCGCCGTCGCGCAGCACCTCGATCCGGTCAACGGCGACGGTCGGGATCGAGTTCAGGTCGACGGCGGCGGAACCGCGCCCGATCGAGCCGTTCACATTCACCAGCGCCGAGGAATGCCGGCGCATATTGTTGATCAGAACCAGGGTCTGGTCCGGAGCGAGACCGCGCAGGGTCGCCGGACGGACGCTGTCGGTTCCGTCGGTGATGGCCGGCCGCGGAAAGTTCATGGAGGGGGCGACCGCCGCCAGGGCGGTGGCCATTTCCGTGTTGCCCTGACGGGTCAGGGCTTCGGTGGAGATCACATCGACGGGGGCCAGGGTCTCGAGCCGTGTGCGGCCCTCGGTCCGGCTGCCGGTGACGACCAGCTCCTCAACCTCACCCGCGGGCTCAGCCGCCTGGGCGGCGCCGGTCAGGAGCGAGATGGCCGATACGGCGGCGAGGAGTGCGAAACGATGGGTCATGGGAGTTTCCATTGAGGCGAGCGAGTTCAACGCTGCGGCGCAGCATAAGTCGCGCCGCAATCTTTGTATGTCACGCATATGCAACAATCGCTCGCGGACTGTGCCGGCAATCAGACGCAGAAAAGGCGCGGACCCCGTGTGGAGTCCGCGCCCTGATCCGGTCGTCCGATCTTAAGGTCAGTCGCCTTAATCGCCGTCTTGCTGCCCGGCGCCGCCCTCAAGCAGATCCTGGGCGGTTTCCACGGCCGCGGCGCGTTCTTCGGCGAACTGCGACTGGATGACGTTTTCGCCCCGCGCCTGACGCTCCGCCTCGTCTTCCGAGCGGGCGATGTTGAGGGTTACGCTGACCGTGACTTCGGCGTGCAGCTTCACCTTCACCTCGTGGAGCCCCAGCGTCTTGATCGGCTTGTCGAGAACGACCATCGACCGTTCAACCTTGCCGCCGGCGGCGGTGATGATGTCCGCCACGTCGCGGCCGCTGACCGAGCCGTAAAGCTGGCCGCTCTCGCCCGCCTGGCGAATGAGGATGTAGGCGGTTCCGTCGAGGTTCTCACCGGCCTTGGCGGCGAGTTCGCGGGCGCGCTGGTTGCGGGCCTCAAGCTCGGCGCGCCGGGCCTCGAACACCTTCATGTTGCCGGCGTTCGCACGCAGGGCCTTGCCGCGGGGGAGGAGGAAGTTGCGGGCGAAGCCGTCCTTGACGGTGACCACGTCGCCCAAGGCGCCGCGACCTTCGACCCGTTCCAGAAGAATGACCTTCATTTCCGGAGCTCCTTACTTCACGACGTAGGGAAGGAGGGCGAGGAAGCGGGCGCGTTTGATGGCGCGGGCCAGTTCACGCTGCTTCTTCGCCGACACGGCGGTGATGCGCGACGGCACGATCTTGCCGCGCTCGGAAATGTAGCGCTGCAGGAGCTTGACGTCCTTGTAGTCGATCTTCGGCGCTTCGGACCCCGAGAACGGGCAGACCTTGCGGCGGCGGAAGAACGGGCGGCGGGCGGCCCCGGCGGACGCAGTGGCGTTTTCGTCAGTCATGATCTGTCCTCCGGTCTCAATAAGCGTCTTCACGCCGGGGCTCGCGATCGCGCTCGCGGTCGCGGCGGGCGAGGATCGGAGACAGTTCGAGATCGAGTTCCTCGACCCGAATGGTCATGTAGCGCAGCACGTCCTCGTTGATGGACAGCTGACGTTCCATCTCCTTTACGGCCGCCGGCGCGGCGTCGAGGGCGAGGAGCGCATAGTGACCCTTGCGGTTCTTCCGGATCCGGTAGGTCAGGTTGCGCAGGCCCCAGTACTCGATCTTGGCCACGGCGCCGCCGTGTTCCTCGATAATCGCCTTGATCTGATCGTTCAGGGCCTCGGCCTGCTGCGGCGAGATGTCCTGCCGCGAAATGACGACGTGCTCGTAGAGCGCCATGTATCCTTCTTCCCATGAGGAGGGCGGCGCGTCCGCCGGCGGGTGACCGGCGAAAACGATGGCTCCCGGGCTGGCGGACGGGGCTTTCCCGTCCCTTTGGCGCTCCAGCCCGCGACCGCCTTCCGTTGAAGCGGCGGTCCATAGAGGAAAGCCGCCGCCGGTGCAAGGAAGACAGTCTGGAGGCGCTCCAGGCCGCCTTGCGCTGTCGCCTACTTCCGCTTGCCAGCCTTCCAGGCCTTCACCGCGCCAAGGGTCTGGTTGACGTGGTCGTTGGGATCAAGGTTGTCATAGGAATGGATCACCGAACCGTCCGGGGCGATCACATAAGATACCCGGCCTGAGAGCCCCGGCATCGACATGCCCTTCATGGTCAACGGCGCATCATAGCGCTTGGCGATGGCGGCGCCGGGATCGGCGGCGACGGGGAACTTGCCGCCGCAGTGTTCCGTGTCCTTCGAGAACTGGGCCAGCTTGTCGGTCTTGCCGGAGGTCACGCCGATGACGGTGGCGCCGTTGGCCTTGAATTCCTCCACCGCCTCGGAGAACAGGCGCGCCTCGAGGTTGCAGCCTGACGTGTAGGCCGACGGGAAGAAGTAAAGCACGACGGGCCCCTTCTTCAGATTGTCCGCCAGCTTGTAGGTGAAGGGGTTGCCGGCCAGGTAGGCCGGCGCGCTGAAGTCCGGCGCCTTTGCGCCAGGCGCGAGCTTGGCGGCGGCGGGGCTCGCGGCGACGGCGATGGCGGCGGCGATGAGGGCGGTGCGAAGCATTGAAAATCCTCCGAGGCTTTCGAAACGACTGCCAAATGGGGTGGCTTTAGGCTAACTGACGCCGGTCGACCGGGGGGTCCGGCCGGCGCGGAAAACACGCAGGACCGGATATAGAATGACCAGCCCGCTATTGCGACCGGTTCTTGACCGTCTGGACGTTCCGGAGCTGCCAGGGCGCTATAGCGGCAAGGTCCGTGAGAACTTCGACCTTCCTGACGGCCGGCGGATCATCATCGCCACCGATCGGCTCTCGGCCTTTGACCGGATCCTCGCCGCCATTCCGTACAAGGGTCAGGTTCTGACCCAGACCGCCAGGTTCTGGTTCGAGGAAACCGCCGACATCTGCCCGAACCACGTGCTCGAGTATCCAGATCCCAATGTGGTCGTAGGGCGACGCCTCGACATCCTGCCCGTGGAGATGGTCGTCCGCGCCTACCTCGCCGGGACGACGGGAACCTCCATCCTGACGCTCTACCGGCAGGGCCAGAGGGACATCTACGGCGTGCAGCTTCCCGAGGGTCTGCGTCCGAATGAGAGGCTGGCCTCCGCCATCCTCACCCCCACCTCCAAGGCGTTCGATGGCGGGCACGATGAGCCCCTGACCCCGAGCCAGATACTGGAAGGCGGGCTCCTGACCCGGGGGCAGTGGGACGATGTCTCGGCCTACGCCCTGGCCCTCTTCGCCCGCGGCCAGGCCCGGGCGGCGGAACGGGGCCTGATCCTGGCCGACACCAAGTACGAGTTCGGGCTGGACCCCGATGGTCGCATCGTCCTGGCCGACGAGATCCACACCCCCGACTCCAGCCGCTACTGGATGGCGGATACCTACGCCGACCGTTTCGAGGCTGGCGAACGACCCGACAGCTTCGACAAGGACTTCGTCCGCAGCTGGGTTGCAGAGCGCTGCGACCCGTATGTCGACCCCATCCCCGCCATCCCGCCCGAGATGATCGAGCAGACCTCCGACGTCTATGTCGACGCCTTCCGCCGCATCACCGGCCGGGCCTTCGAGGCGCCCGCCGCGGGCGAAGACATCGCCGCCCGCATCCGGCGGAACCTCTCCCGGTTCGCCGCCTGAACCCCTAACCCGCTTCTTCTTCTGTCCGGGACATTCCGATGAGTGAAGCGCCCTTCTTCCTTCGCGACGGCGACGCCTTTCTGCCCCAGGTCTCCGGCCGGGGGCCCTGGAACCCCCAGTCCCTTCATGGGCGCGTCGTGATCGGACTGATGGGTCACGCCCTGGAGTCCGCCTTCGGCTCAGAGGACTTCATCCCGGCGCGGCTTACGGTGGACATGTATCGCCTGCCCAACTTTGACCCGATCGAGGTGAAGACCACGATGATCCGTGAGGGCGGCCGCATCCGCATGGCGGAGGCTGAACTGTCCTCGGGCGGCAAGAGCTCGGCCAGGGCGTCCTGCCAGTTTCTCCGGCGGACCGAGAACGCTCCCGGCAAGACCTGGAGTCCGAGGCCCTGGAATGCACTGCACCCGGATTCCATCCCGGATCCTGACCCCGCAAACGCGCCCATGGGGCGGATGTGGGCGGTCAAGCCGATCAAGGGCGGGTTCGGCGCCGAGGGCGAGCGGCAGATCTGGATGCGCGAGGTGCGTGAACTGGTGGGCGGAGTTCCCCTGACGCCCTTCCAGAGGGTCGCCGTGGCGGCGGATTTCGCCAGCCCCTTCGCCCACGCCTCGTCCGACCAGGGACTGGGCTACATCAACACCGACGTGACGGTGTACCTCCACCGTTTGCCCGACAGCGAGTGGATCGGCTTCCAGTCCGTAAACCATCAGGCGAGCGATGGCGTCGCGGTGGGGGAGTGCTGGCTCTACGACGCGTCCGGCTCGATCGGCTTCGCCAGTTGCGCCGCACTGGCCCAGAAGAAACCGCCGCGCTGAGGTCTCTCAGTAGCCCTTCAGATCCGGGTCGAGGACCTGGCCCGGATCCAGCGGCACGCCGAAGGTGTTCAGGATCATCGACACCTGGGTGTACTGTCCGACGGTGTAGACGAGGTCCATGCACTGTTTCTGCGTGAAGCGCCCGGTCAGCGCCTCCCAGGTCGCATCTGAGATGAACTTGTGATGGTGCAGCTCATCCGTGGCCTGCAGGAGAAGGCGGTCGTCGATTGACCAGTCCGGCGCATCCGCGCCCAGCTTGATCCGGGCGATCTCGGGCGGCGTCAGGCCGTCGCGAAGGCCGATCTCCACATGCTGCGTCCACTCGTAGCCGGAGCGGCAGAGGAAACCGACCCGCAGGATCACCAGTTCACGCTGGCGCGGGGACAGGTCGTTGCGACGCGACAGGATGTAGTTGCCCCAGGCCAGGAAGCCGCGGGCCGCCTTGGGGGTCCGTGCAAGGCTGCGGAAGATGTTCAGCACGCGCCCCTGGGCGGCCATCGGCGCAACCAGTTCCTTCTGGTCGGCGTCCATCTCGGCGTCGGAGAGGGGGGTGATGCGGGGGGCGGAGAGGCGCATGGTCGGGGACTCCGGCGTTCAGGAGCGCAACAGGAAGGGAACCATCTGGGCCAGGAGAAGCAGGCCCAGGGCGATCAGCAGAAGTCGCCCCAGAAGTCGGTTGCGGCGGACCCTTGCGACTTCCCGATCATCAGGCTGAGGTGATGAAGGTTCACTCATCGTCTGGATTACCTTGTTGGTTCCACCAGGATCTTCACGTGCGCCTCCGGGTCA
The DNA here is from genome assembly GCA_046093265.1 of Phenylobacterium sp. GTDB lineage: Bacteria > Pseudomonadota > Alphaproteobacteria > Caulobacterales > Caulobacteraceae > Phenylobacterium. The sequence goes on from JBJTFE010000070.1 coordinate 11,177, forward strand.
CCCAGGGTCACGAAGGCTTCGGCGACCTCCTCCAGCCCGACCTTGCCGGTGACCACGCTGGAGACGTCGATCACGCCTTCGGCGATCTGTCTCAGGGTGTGGGCGAATTCGTCGGGCGTGTAGCCGAAGACGAAGGTCAGCTCCATTTCCTTGGTGATGGCGATGGCCGGCTCGATCTTGTCCGTCTCCATGCAAACGCCGGCCACGACGATCTGGGCGCCGGCCGGGGAGGCCTCGATCAGGGCCTGGAGGATGCCGGGCGAACCGACGCACTCGAACACGACGGGGCGGCCGAACGACTTGCCCATCATCCGGGCCATGGACTGGGCCGCCCGCTGCACAGGCACGCCATAGGCGTCCCAGCGGGCGTGGGGGCTTTCCTTCGACGGGTCGATCACCAGGTCGGCGCCCAGCTTTTCCGCCGCCGCCCGCCGCCTCGGCGAATAGTCCGTGGCGATCACCGGCCCGTGCCCACGCGCCTTGAGCGAGGCGATCACCGCCAGCCCGACCGGGCCGCAGCCGATGACCATGCAGACCGAGTCGCGGTCCAGCCGCGCCATCGCCACAGCGTGCTCGCCGACGGCGAAGGGTTCGGTGAGGGCGGCCTGGTCGGTGGGCAGCCCGTTGGGCACTTCAAGGGCCATGGCCTCGGTCAGCAGCATGCGCTCGGCGAAACCGCCCGGCAGGCGGTTTGAATAGCCAAGGGATTCCATGCCCGTTTCCGTCAGGGTGACGGGCACACGGAGACCACCCGGGCCCCCGCCTTGATGGTCTTCGTCGAGCCCGGGCCGTGGTCGAGGACCTCCGCGCAGAACTCGTGTCCGAAGACCGTGTCCGCCGTCGGGTCGAAGCCGGTCCCGAAACCGCCGCTGGCGCGGGTCGCGGTCTCGATCATGTGCTCCATGTGGTGCAGGGCGTGAAGGTCTGACCCGCAGATCCCGCAGGCCAGGGTCCGGACCAGGATTTGCCCGGGCCCTGGGGTGAGGTTCGCGACCTCGTCGCAGACCAGCTGCTTGTTGCGGCGGATGACGGCGCGCATGGCTCCCTCCCTGGGACGCTCGGTTTTCAGGTCATCATGACGAGGACCAGAGGGGATGACCAGTACTCCGGGGTCGACTTGCCCGGGGCGGCCATATCCCCTAACCCTCGCCCGTCGCCAGCATCTGGGAGGAGCGCCGGTCATGAGTCTCGCTTTTCTGTTTCCCGGTCAGGGAAGCCAGGCCGTCGGCATGGGCGCCGACCTCGCCGCCGCCTTCGCTCCCGCCCGCGAGGTCTTCGAGGAAGTCGACGAGGCCCTGGGCCAGAAGCTCTCCGCCCTGATGCGCGAGGGTCCCGAGGACCAGCTCACCCTGACCGAGAACGCCCAGCCGGCCCTGATGGCCGTCAGCCTCGCGGTCGTGAGGACGCTGGAGCGGGAGTTCGGCGTCGGGATCGACCGGGCCGCCTTTGTGGCCGGCCATTCCTTGGGCGAGTACTCCGCTCTTTGCGCAGCCGGGGCCCTCTCCCTCGCCGACACCGCCCGCCTTCTGAAGCTCCGTGGCCAGGCCATGCAGCGCGCGGTGCCTGTGGGCGAGGGGGCTATGGCTTCGCTGATCGGCCCCAAGACCGACCTGGCCCTCGCCGAGGCCGCCGCCGCGGCGGGCTCCGCCGCCGGGGTCTGTGTGGTCGCCAACGACAACAACGCCGGCAACGTCGTGATTTCGGGCGCGAAGGCCGCCGTGGACCTCGCCATCGACAAGGCCAAGGAACTGGGCGCCCGCGCCATCCCGCTGAACGTCTCCGCGCCCTTCCACTGTCCTCTGATGCAACCCGCCGCCGATGAGATGGCCGCAGCCCTGGCCCGCGCCACCCTCCAGGCGCCCAGGGCGCCTGTGGTCGCCAATGTCACCGCGCGCCCTACCCTGGACCCCGAGGCCATCCGCAGGCTGCTCGTGGAACAGGTCACCGGCCGCGTCCGCTGGCGCGAGAGCCTCATCTGGCTGGCCGGGGAGGGGGGCGTCACCCGGTTCGCGGAGGCGGGCGCCGGCAAGGTGCTCACCGGCATGGCCAAGCGCATCGCCCCGGACGCCGAGGCGGTCGCCCTGAACGCACCCGCCGACCTTGAAGCCTTCGCCTCCAGCCTCTGAGGAGCCTTCCATGTTCGACCTGACCGGCAAGACCGCCCTCGTCACCGGGGCTACCGGCGGCATCGGCGCCGAGATCGCCCGAGCCCTGCACGCGGCGGGCGCCCATGTCGTGCTCTCCGGGACACGCGAGGCGATTCTCGCCGACCTCGCGACCGAGCTTGGCGGGCGCACGAGCATCGTCGCCGCCAACCTGTCCGACGCCGCCGCTGTCGACGGCCTGGTCGGCCAGGCCGAGGCGGCCGCCGGGCAGGTGGACATCCTGGTCGCCAACGCCGGCATTACCCGGGACGGCCTGCTTCTCCGAATGAAGGATGAAGACTGGGAGCAGGTCCTGAAGGTCAACCTGGAAAGCTACTTCCGCCTGTCCCGGGCCGCCCTGCGCGGCATGATGAAGCGTCGGTTCGGCCGGATCATCGGCATCACTTCGGTCGTCGGCGTGATGGGCAATCCCGGTCAGGCCAACTACGCCGCTTCCAAGGCCGGGATGATCGGCTTTTCGAAGTCCCTGGCCCAGGAGGTCGCCAGCCGGGGGGTGACGGTGAACTGCGTGGCGCCGGGCTTCATCGAGAGCCCGATGACCGACGCCCTCAACGAGGCCCAGAAGACCCAGATCCTGACGACCATCCCCGCCGGGCGGCTGGGATCTGGCGCCGATGTGGCCGCGGCCTGCGTCTACCTGGCCAGCGATGAGGCCGGCTATATGACCGGCCAGACCCTCCACGTGAACGGCGGCATGGCCATGATCTGACCCGCTGGCCTCATCGGGGGGAGCATGCTACCACCCTCCCGAACGGTGAGGCCCCGGGTCTCAACTCCGAGTCCGGGATCGGTTGACATCGCGTCGCCGGTCGCGGAAGGAACAACTGAACAACAGGGACCTTAACGTATGTCCGACATCCTTGAGCGCGTCCGCAAGATCGTCATCGAGCATCTCGACGCCGACCCCGAGAAGGTGACCGAAAAGGCCAGCTTCATTGACGACCTGGGCGCTGACAGCCTCGACAACGTCGAGCTGGTCATGGCCTTCGAAGAAGAATTCGACATCGAGATTCCGGACGACGCCGCCGAGCACATCCAGACCGTGGGCGATGCGGTGAAGTTCATCGGAGAACGCCTGGGCGGCTGACGCCTCCAGGACGTCGAGGATCTGACCGCCGCGTCCCTTCGCCGAGACGCGGCGGTTTGCATTTGCGGAGGGCTCCATGCGTCGAGTCGTCGTTACGGGAATCGGTCTTCTGACCCCCTTGGGGCAGGGCCGGGAGATTACCTGGAAGGCCCTGCTTGCGGGCAGGTCCGGCGCCGGTCGGATCTCGACCTTTGATCCTGACGGCTACGCCTGCCAGGTGGCCTGCGAGGTGCCCAGGGTGGATGGCCGCGGGGGCGGCGGCCCGGATGTCGAGGGGTCCTTCGACCCGGACGCCACCTTGCCGCCCAAGGACCAGCGCAGGGTCGACGACTTCATTCTCTACGCCATCGCCGCGGCGGACGAGGCCGTCGCGGACTCCGGCTGGAAGCCCGAGACGACCGAGGACTTCGAGCGCACCGGCGTGATCATCGGTTCGGGGATCGGCGGCCTGGCGACTATCGCCGAAACGGCCATCGAGATGCACGAGAAGGGTCCCCGCCGGGTCAGCCCCTTCTTCATCCCTTCCGCCCTGATCAACCTCGCTTCGGGTCAGGTCTCGATCCGCCACGGTTTCAAGGGGCCGAATCACTCGGTGGTGACCGCCTGCGCCACGGGGGCCCACGCCATCGGCGACGCCGCCCGGATGATCCGTTACGGCGACGCAGACGTCATGGTCGCCGGCGGGGCCGAGGCCTCGGTCTGTCCCATCGGGGTCGCCGGCTTTATCGCCTGCCGGGCGATGTCCACGGGCTTCAATGACGCCCCTGAGAAGGCGAGCCGGCCTTACGACAAGGACCGCGACGGTTTCGTCATGGGCGAAGGCGCCGGCATCCTGATCCTTGAGGAGCTGGAGCACGCCCGCGCCCGCGGCGCGAAGATCTACGCCGAGGTGGCCGGCTACGGCATGGCGGGCGACGCCTACCACATCACAGCGCCCGCCGAGGACGGCGACGGCGGGTTCCGGGCCATGCGCGCGGCGGTGCGCGACGCCGGCGTGGCGCCGGCGCAGATCGACTACATCAATGCCCACGGCACCTCGACTCCGCTGGGCGATGAGATCGAACTGGGCGCCGTGACCCGCCTGCTGGGCGACGCCGCCGCGGGCGCGACCATGAGCTCGACCAAGTCGGCGACAGGTCACCTGCTGGGCGCGGCCGGCGCCATCGAGGCGGCCTTCACCTGCCTGGCCATCCGCGACCAGGTCGCGCCGCCGACCCTCAACCTCGACAATCCGTCGGTGGAGACGGTCGTCGACCTTGTCCCGCACAAGGCTAAGCCGATGAAGATCGAGGTGGCGGTGTCCAACAGCTTCGGGTTCGGCGGAACCAACGCTTCGCTCGTGCTCAAGAAGGTCCCGTGAGCCGAAGGTCCTGGTCGGCCCGACGCCGGCGGGCACTGGCGTCGGTCGCGGCGGCGCTCCTCGTCGGAGCCCCGGTCCTGGCGCTCCTTGCGGTGGTCGGTCCTGGTCCCGCCGCCCGCTCTGGATCCATGACCGAGGTTCAGCTTGCCCGCGGTGCTGGCGTTGCGGGCGTCGCGGCGAGCCTTCGGTCCGCAGGCGTGATCCGATCCGCGCTCGTCTTTCAGGTCCTGGCCCGGGTGACCGGCGCGGGCCGCTCGCTCAAGGCAGGCGAGTACGCCATCGCCAGTCGCGCCTCGGCCCTCTCGATCCTTTCCGACATCGCTGCGGGGCGGACCATCGTTCGCAGCATCACTTTTCCCGAGGGTCTGACCTCGGCCATGATCGTGCGGCAGCTCGGGTCGGTGGACTGGCTGACGGGAGAGGTCGAGATCCCCCCGGAGGGGACTCTTCTTCCCGAGACCTATCGCGCCGACAGGGGCGACACCCGTCAGTCGGTCCTGGACCGGATGCGAGCGGACCAGCAGGCCCTTCTCGAACAGCTCTGGGCCTCCCGCCGCCCGGGTCTTCCTCTGGCGACCCCGGAGGCGGCGGTGAACCTCGCCGCCATTGTGGAAAAGGAAACCGGCCTGCGAGATGAACGACGGCGTGTGGCGGGAGTCTTCATCAATCGGCTGCGCGTCGGCATGCGCCTGCAGAGCGACCCGACCGTCATTTACGCCATCAGCCGGGGCGAGCCGCTTGGACGCGGCCTGCGCGCCTCTGAACTGGCCAGCCGCAGCCCCTGGAACACCTACGCGTATTCCGGGCTGCCGCCGACTCCCATCGCCAATCCCGGACGGGCCTCTCTGGAGGCCGTGCTCGACCCTCTTGAAACCCGCGAGCTTTACTTTGTGGCGGACGGTACCGGCGGACACGCCTTTGCAGAGACTCTTGAGGCGCACAACGCCAACGTCGCCCGTTGGCGGGCGGTGGAACGCGCCCGGTTGGCGGGAGGCTGAGAATGGCGCAGATCAGCGGCATGACGGGCTTTGGCCAGTCCGAAGGCGCCGGGTTCGGATGGACCTGGGCGGTGGAGGCTCGGTCGGTAAACGGTCGGACGCTTGAGGTGCGCTACCGCGGTCCAGCCGGGTTCGACACCCTCGAGAGGTCGGCGCGCGAAGCCGCTCAGTCCCGCTTCCAGCGCGGCCAGGTCTCGGTGTCGGTCACAGCGCGTCGGGTTGAGGCCGAAGTCCCGGTGCGGATCAATCAGGCCCTCGCAAAACGCCTCCTGGACGCGGGAGAGCCCTGGATCGCCGAGGGCAGGGTTCTCAGACCGACCCTCGACGGCCTGCTTTCCCTGAAAGGGGTGATCGAGGCGGAGCCATCCGAGGTCGATCCTGAGGCCCTTGCAGAGATCACTGGCCGGATGACCGCATCAGTTGTCGAGGCGATCGAGGACCTCAGGACGAGCCGACTGGGAGAGGGGCGCCAGCTTGCGGAAATCCTGGGACGGATGCTCGATGGCGTTGAAGGCCTTGTCGCGCTGGCGGGCCAGCGGGCGGGGGAACAGGTCGGGGCGATCCGGGAGCGCTTCCTGCGAAGGCTGACCGAGCTTGCAGGTGAAACCCCCGAGCTTGCGGAACGCGCCTTCCTCGAGGCCGCCGCACTGGCGGTGAAGGCGGATGTCCGGGAGGAACTGGATCGGCTGACCGGTCACGTCGGCAGCGCTCGCGGCCTGCTGTCCGACGGCGGGCCGGTCGGGCGTCGCCTTGACTTCCTGACCCAGGAGTTCATGCGCGAAGCCAACACCCTGTGTTCAAAGGCTGCGATCGCCGACCTGACCCGGACGGGGCTGGACCTCAAGGCCGCTGTCGACCAGTTCCGGGAACAGGTCCAGAATGTGGAGTGAAGCATGACCCAGACGGATTTAGCCCGGCCGTGGGAGGTCGAGCGGCGGGGTCTTCTGCTTTTGCTGTCGAGCCCCTCCGGCGCCGGAAAGACTTCCCTGTCCCGGCGTCTGGTGGCCGACCATGCCGACCTCGTCCTCTCGATCTCCGCGACCACCCGCGCGCCTCGACCCGGCGAGGAGGAGGGAAGGGAGTACTATTTCGTCCCTCCGGCGCGCTTCGACGACATGATCAGAGGCGATCAGCTGCTCGAGTGGGCCCATGTTCATGACAATCGCTACGGCACCCCGCGCGCGCCCGTGGAGGCCGTCCTTGCCGCCGGTCAGGATGTTCTTTTCGACATTGACTGGCAGGGCGCCGCTCAGATCCGGGCCGCCATGCCCCAGGACAGCGTCAGCATCTTCGTCCTTCCGCCCTCCTGGGCCGACCTTGCCCGGCGGCTTAATGCCCGGGCGCAGGATTCGGAGGCCGTCATCCATCGCAGATTGGAGCGGGGTCGGGAGGAAATCGGTCACTGGACCGACTACGACTACGTGATTGTGAACAAGAACTTCGACCGGGCTTACGCCGACCTGGGCCACATCTATCGGGCCGAGCGAATGAAACCTTCTCGCAATCCCTGGTTGCCCGACTTCGTCAGGCGGCTAGGCTCCGAGCCCGCGTCCTGATCGGCGGCCGCTCGGTGAGGCTTGACCAGCCTCCGTGATGCGGACCTAAGCGGATGCGCCTCATAGGAGGGACCGCCCCGCAGGGGCGGCCCCTCCCGACAAGCTTGGCTTGGCGTCCGAAAGTCGGCCGCCAGGACGGATTACTTCTTTTCGGCCATCGCGCCGCCGGCGGCGGGAGCCGCAGCAGCGGGAGCAGCGGCGGCGTCCGCAGGGGCTGCAGCTGCGGCGTCAGCAGCGGCGGCGGCGGGTGCGGCGGCGTCAGCCGGAGGAGCAGCCTCCGCGGCGGGCGCAGCGGCTTCGGCCGGGGCGGCCTCTTCCTTGGCGGGCTGGTTGCAGGCCGCCAGAGAGGCGGCGGCGGCCAGGGCGACCACGGTCAGGGCAACTTTCTTCATTATGTCTCTCCCAAGATGACCCGGCGGGCGCCCGGACCCACGACGGCCCCGGACTCGCCCGCTGGATGTCTCGAGCCTATGCCTGCATTTCGAAGTGATCAAGCTTTCGTGAGCAGCGCCCGGGCAAGGCGCTGGAAGGCTCCGAGGTCAAGGGATTCAGCGCGGACCGATGGGTCCACCGCCGCTGCAATGCAAAGAGCTTCTCCCCCAAGATTTCGAAGGCTCGCCCGTAGCATTTTCCGCCTCTGACCGAAGGCTGCCGCCGTCACCTGTTGCAGGGCTTGCAGGTCGCGGTCGGGTATGGGGTCCCTCCGGGGGATCAACGAGACCACTGCAGAGTCGACGCGCGGCGCGGGAACGAAGGCCATGGCGGGAACATCCAGGACCCGCCGGGCTCGGGTGACGGCCGCCGCGAGGACCGCCAGGCGTCCATAGGCCGGCTCACCGGGGGAGGCGACGATCCGCTCCGCCACCTCCTTCTGGAACATAAGTGTCAGCGAACGGGGCCGGAAGTCGCCGGTCAGCCATTTGATCAACAGGGGCGTGCCGACATTGTAGGGCAGGTTGGAGACAATCATCGCCCCCTCAGGTCCGGCGAGTTGAGCCTCATTCACCCGGAGCGCGTCGCCGAGGACGATGTCCAGCCGTCCGGCAAAGGTGTCTGCAAGCTCCTGAAGCAGGGGCAGGAACCGCGGATCCCGCTCGACCGCCGTCACGCGTGCACCGGTCTCGAGAAGCGCCTGGGTGAGGCCGCCGGGACCGGGCCCGACCTCGATGACGTGATCCCCCCGACCCGCGCCGGAAAGCCGCGCGATCTTGCGCGTCACATTGAGGTCCAGGAGAAAGTGCTGGCCAAGCGCCTTGTTCGCCGTGAGGCCATGGGCGGCCAGGCGATCTGACAGGCGGGACGGAAGCGTCAAGGCGACCGCCGCCCGGCGATTTCGCCGGCCATTCGCAAGGCCGCAATGAAACTGTCCGCCCGGGAGAGCCCCTTGCCCGCGATATCGAAGGCGGTTCCATGATCCGGCGAGGTCCGGATCACCGGGAGCCCGATCGTTACATTCACCCCGCCCCAAAAGTCGAGCATTTTTATGGGAATAAGCGCCTGATCATGATACATGCAGACGATTGCATCATAGCGCTGGCGTATCCCTGAGGCGAACAGGCTGTCGGCGGGGATCGGGCCTTCCACGTCCAGTCCGTCCAGACGCAGCCGTTCGACCACGGGCCGGATCACATGAATCTCCTCGGTTCCGATCTCGCCGGATTCTCCGGCATGGGGATTTAGCCCCGCCAGGGCCAGGCGGGGTCGCGAAAGACCGAAATCCGTCTCCAGAGCGCGGGCTGTGACGCGGGTAGTGCGCAGCAGACCTTCGAGGGTCAGGGCCTCTGCGACCTTCGCCAAAGGAAGGTGGATTGTCGCCAGGCTGACCTTCAGGTCCGCCGCCGCCAGCATCATGACCGGCCCCCGAACCTCAGGCCCACCAATATGGGCTGTGAGCGCCCCGAGGAATTCCGTATGGCCCGGGTGCTGAAATCCCGCCGCCTTGAGAACCGCTTTCGAGATCGGGGCGGTGACCAGCGCCAGGGCCTCTCCGGTCAGGCAGGCGCGGGTGGCCGCTTCGATCCACTCGGTGATCCGGGTCGCGGCTGCAGGAGAGGGGTGGCCGGCCCTGACCGGAGAGGACAGGGGGATATCCACGACAGGTATGGCCGATGGCCAGATTTCCGAGGCCTGCTGCGGGCCGACGATGCGTTGGACAGGAGTCCCTGTCTCGGAAAGGCTGCGCACATCCCCATAGACCACGAAGGGACGGTCACTTGGCGTCCGATCCCTCCAGGCGCATGCGATGATCTCGGGCCCGATGCCTGCGGGGTCGCCCAGGCTGACCGCTAGGGGGCGGACCACCTGTTCCCGCCTAACGCGTCTCGATGGTCGCCGCCGTCCGCAGATCCCGCATGTAACGTCTTGCGATCATCGACAGCTGCTGCCCAAAAAGGCGGCCTTCGACCTGCTGAGCGGTGACCGCCCCGCCGCCCCCGGAACCTCGGCCGCACACCGTCAGAACATGCAGCCCCACGGTTGTCCGGATGGGTTGGGAGGTTTGACCAGGCGCGAGCCCCTCTACGGCGGCCCGGAAGGCCGGCGAAAGGTCCTTCAGCTCGGCCTCTCCGAGGTCCGCCGCCACGACGCCGGGGTACCTCGCCGCCGCGTCTTCGACGCTCTGACATCCGCTCAGCTTTTCCCGAAGCTCAAAGAGTCGGGCTCGGGCGGAATTGACCTCCGCCTCGGACGCCCCGGACGGCAGGGCGATAGCGGCCTGCTTCAGCGCGACGGTCACCGATGAGGCCCCGGCCCTGCGATCCCTAAGATAGACAATGTAGACACCGTCCCGGACGGGGATGGGGCGCGAGAGCTGGCCCGGTCGCATCTGCTCCAGGGCCGCGTCCACCTCCGGCGGCATTTCGCCGGCCGTTATCCAACCCACGTCGCCGCCCGCCGCAGCCGACGGAGATGCCGAGAACTGCCGCGCCACGGCCGGGAAGGGCGCGCCCTGCTGCATCTGGGCGACGAGCTGCTCAGCTCCGTTCACCGCCGTCTCCATGCCTCCGACGCGCGCGGCGTCCAGGAATACCTCGGCGATCTGGTACTGGGGTTTTGAGGCGGCGGCGGCGACCCGCTCCAACTCAGCCTTCACCTGGTCTTCGCCGATCCGGAGGCGGGAGCCATAGCGCCCGCGCACCCAACGCTGCCAGCCGCTCTGCGCCCGAACCTGTTCTCTCAGCGTGTCGATACCAATACCTTGAGCCGCCAAAGAATTCTTAAATTGTTGCAAATTCGCGTTGTTTTCCCTCGCCATTTCCGTGAGTTGCTCATCCACGTCCTGATCGCTGGGAACGATGTCGATCTTCTGCTGCTTCTCAACCCGACGCAGCTCCTGAAGCTGCAGGCGCTCATCCACCAGCCCGCTGAGAGCCTCCCGCTGAAACTGCGGCAGGTTCTGCTGGGTGGGCTGGATGCCTGAGGTTGCAATGAGCAACCTCATCCGCTGGGCGAGATCGAAGGTCGAGATGATCTCGTCATTCACCACGGCCGCGACCGACTCCGACAGACCGGCGCGGGCCGGAGGCGGGGTCTGGGAGCTGGCGGGTCCGGCGAGGGCGACCAGAAACAGGCAGGCGACCGCCAAGGTTTCGGTTCCCTTGAACGCGGCTCTGAACAGGACCGGCATCTTGAACTTCAAGCGCATGTTTGACTTCGGCTGCCTTCTGACACGGGTGACGCCATCACTCCAGAGGAGAGACTCTATCGGCGGGCAAGGGGACCCCCCAATGTGGCGAGGGTGAGGCGTATGTTTACGGAAGAAGAAGATCCGAGGCGACCCACCTGCAGGTCTTCCTGTCTGTAGAAGACGTCAAGGCGCGTGCAATCATCGCGGTAGACCACGCCGACGTCCCGGATGACCCAGGCGCCGGCGGCGATATCCCGGTTGCCATAGACCGAAAGCCCCCAGGTGTCCGAAAGGAAGTACTCGCCGCCGAAGTCGATATTCTCGCGCCGCCCCGACACAGGCCCGGTCTCCTCGCGGAGATAGCGGATGTAGCCGCCGCCCCGGCGAAGATTGAGATCGCCGCCGGCTTCGGCGCGACGGACATCGAGGTTCTCTCCGTCCAGACGCACTCTGCTGAAGAGGCTGACCCCCTTCATCGGGGCGACCTCCGCCGATACGATCCAGTCCGAGGCTTTGCGGGACAGGCCGGACGTTGTGGGGAAGAGACCGGTCTCATTGGCGCGGAAACTGCGGCCGAGAAGGAAAGTTGCTCGACGACCGTCGTCCCACAGGACGCTCGCACGCCCTGCGAGGCTCAGGCGAAGACCATCGTCCGCTAGGTCATAACCGGGCAATCGGTTCAGCCTGAACAGGCTGGTTTCATCGAAGATCACCGTCGCGGAGTCCTCATTGAGATAGATCGGAACACCGGAGGGAGTGCGACCGACCCGGATGAGGTCGGCGCCTGCAGACGCGATGACCTGCGCCGTCGGCTCAATCACGACCAGCGCCTCCCCGATCCGCCGGGCCAGAGGGAAGGAGACGTCCGCCCCGGCGCTGGCGAGCGCCCGCCCCTTGGTGCTTCCGCGTCCGGCCACACCCTCGATGTCATTCAGGCTGTAGCCATCCATCCGGATGTTCCCGAAACCGTCAATGCGCAGGCCGGAAGGGCTGACGAAGGCTCGCCGCCAGTCGGTTTCGAACGTCACACGCCGACTGTCCAGACCGGGCGTCCCGGCCGGAGCGTTGGGCGCAGTGTCGCGGGTGAGGGCGACGGCGGATGTCCGCAGACGCAGCCTGCCGCCCGCCAGATTGAGCGTCGGCTCGAAGCGTCCCTCGATGAAGGGGGCGACCGTCGGAAAGGTCCGGTCGTCGTCCTCGCGGCGCAGCCCCTGGATGCTGAAGGCCCCGATGGAAAACCAGGATCTTTCAGCCTGGCGGGTGGCGTAGATCTGGGACGTCAGGCGGCGATCATCCGCGACGAACGGCCCGCGCGCCACGAAGGCTCCCCCGACGTCGTACTTCTCGAAAACAAGATCGTCGGACGCGCGCTCGGCGCTGAAACCCCATCGCCATTCCGGCGTCAGGGCGAAGGCGCCGGACGCCAGGATGTAGCTCCGGGCGGTCGGCTCACCGAAGGCGTTGCCCTTGCCATCAAAGTCGCGGTCATGGGTGAAACCCCCGCGGACATCGATGGCTCCCGTCCTGAATCTCTGGCGGAAATGGGCATTCAGGAAGGGGGCGACCCGGCTGTTGAACTGTGGCGACAGGGTCAGATCCGCAGACGGGCTCAGGACGAACAGATAGGGTTGTTCGTAGGAAAACCCTCTTCTGCCGGACGTGCGAACGTCCGGCGTCAGGAAACCGGAGCTCCGTTCGGCCTGGGGGTCTGCATGCCAGAAAACCGGGACGTAAAGTACGGGCGCGCCCCTGACCCGGATCACGGCGTTCCTGTAAACGACCACCTGTCTGGCTCGGTCCTGGGTGATCCGTTCGGCCTGGATCGACCAGGTCGGGTCCTTGGGCTCACCGCTCTTCGCGCAGACTTCGCAGGGCGTGAAGATGGCCCTGTTGAGTTCATTCACCGCCTCGCTGCGGCGAACGGCGCTGGCGGCGGCGATCTTGATGTCGCCTTCGCTGCGCGCTGAAAAACCGACTGCAGCCCCCACGGACAGAGACTGATCGAGGACCACTTCGTCCGCAAACTGCGCGGTCCGATCCGGGTTCACGATCCGGACATTTCCCTTTGCGCGGATGAGGCGGGAGGCGGCTTCGAAGGTCACTTCATCGGCGCTCAGGGTGCGTCCCTGATACCGCACCTGAACGTTTCCACGCGCTGTGGTTCGCCCCTTCTCTGCGTCCCGGGTCACACTGTCGGCTTCAAGGTAGAGCTGGTCCGGTCTGAGCCCGTCTCCCGCGGGCTCAGGGGGCGGAGCGGCGAGGGCCGGCGCAGCGTGCGTGAGGGCGACCGTCGCCAGCAAGACGATCAACCTCCACGCTCTGAACTTCGTCCGGTCCATCAACACCTCGTTGGGGGCCCTGACGTCCGGTTCGCCGGAAAGCAAAGGCACCTCAGCCGTCCTCCGTGTAGCAGAGCACGGCGACACCGGACAGCACGGCGAGGAGGGGTGGCGCCCAGGCTCCAAGAACTGCGGGGAGGATATCCGCAGAGGCGAGTGCGACGGAGATCTGGTTGAAGAAGAAGATCAGGAATCCCGCGGCCGCCCCGCCTCCGACAGCGAGCGCGAGCCCGCCCTGACGGGTCAGGCGCAGCGAAGCCGCAGCGGCCAGGATCGCCATGGCCGCAAAGAGGACCGGCGTGGCGGTCAGCTGATGTAGCCTCAGACGGAGAGGTCTGGCGCTGAACCCGGCGAGTTCGGTCTCCTGAATGGCCTTGGGCAGGTTCCAGAAGGTCACGGCCTCCGGCGAAGTGAACCGGTCAAGAGCCCCCTGGGAGGTGAGGGTGGACCGGATCGAGAGCGAGTCGGACCGCACGGCGCTTTGGCCGGCGGCGGCTTCCCGAACGTCGCGGAGATTCCAGAAGCCGGCGCGCAGAACCGCCTCGGCCGCTTCGATCCGACGCCGGAACTGCAGACGCCCGTCGGCGCCCTTCTGATAGATGAAGAGGGAGACGGCTCTGAGCCGGACCCTATTGTCTTGCAAATCCCGGGACTTGGCGTGGATCACAACGAGGCCCCGGTCATCTCCCTGCCGCAGCCAGACTTCTTTCGGGGCGTCTGCGAGATAGGACTGCATGAGCCGGGCGCGCTCCACCTCGAAGCGCGCTGAAAGCCCCGCGGCAAGCGGATTGAGCACCAGGACGACCAGCAAACCCGAGACAAAGGCCAGAACCGCAGAAGGGGCGATGAACCGCCAGGCGGAGACCCCGGCGGCCCGCATGGCGGTCAGCTCACTGGAACGGTTCAGGGCGACGAAGGCGGCGATCCCGCCGAAAAGGAAGACAAAGGGCGAAAGCAGCAGAATGAGGCTGGGTGAACGCAGAAGGGTGAGCCAGAGGATGTCGCTGGCGGCCGCCTCGGTCCGGCCGCCCCCGGACCGGGAGAGCTCCTCGAACTGGATCAGCAGCACGACCGACGCGACAATCGCCAGGGCCCCGAGGACGGCGCGCAAGGCCGATCGCAGCATGTAGATATCGAGAATCCCGATGCGGAGTGTCACGCCGCGCGCCTCCGGGTCCCGTTCAATCCGATACGCAGACTGGGCCTCGACGCCATTGGCAATCGGGTTCGGAAGACCTCGCCAAACGCCCAGGCGAGGGCTCCAAGAGGTATCGCATACTGGAGAATGTTAAGCCATGAATCAGATTCCGAAAGGGAAACGGAAAGAAAGCCAAGTACGCGCACCATGGCGACAGCTCCGCCCGCCAGGGCGATCCTCCGCCCGTAACCCAAGCGAGAGAAGGTTCCCCCGAGGATGGCCCAGATCGCGAATCCCAGAAAGGTCAGGTTGTAGAGCGGCGTCGAGAGCCGGGCGTGGCCTTCCGCATACAGCTTGAGCAGGTTTCGGCCTTCCCAATCCTGAGTGGTGTCGGGAAACAGGAGTTCGTGCAAGAAACGATCGGAAGGCTTATAGTGAACACGTTCGGTTGGTCGGAAAAATGGTTCTAATTCAAATGGATAATCATCGAAGCTAAGGTAATTCAAGACCCCGTCGCGGGAGATTTCCTGGGTGGATCCCCGGAAGAGCCTGAGGATGGGCGCGCCGTCCTTCATGACGAGTCTGCCGCCCTCGGCGGTGTAGGTGGTGGCGCCGCCGTCGTCCTTGACCCGGTGGATGAAGAGGTTCCGGATGTTCCCATTCCGATCAACGGATTGCGCGTAAACGGTCAGACCGGGGGCGGGCTCGGTGAACTCTCCCTCGCGGATGAGGGCGGAGACGAGGTTGGTCCTGACCTCGAAAAGTACGTCCCGCAGAGCGCGATGGGAGGCGGGCTGAATCCAGAGGTTGATGACGAGCGAGACCAGGGTCACAGCGGCCCCAAGGCGGATGGCCGGCGCCACGACTCTCCAGCGGCTCATCCCGCTGGCGAAGCAGACCGCCAGTTCCTGATCCGTCTGCAGGCGGTTGAAGGTGATCAGAGCGGCGATGAACACGCTGACCGGCAGGACCATGTTGATCAGCTGCGGCATGGCCAGGGCGGTGGCCTTCAGGAAGACGAGGGCGTTCTGTCCGCCCGCGACGATCAGTTCGAGCTGGGTCAGCGAGGTGGAAAGCAGGGCCAAGGCCGTCGCCGCGACCACCGCCCAAAGGGTCGGAGTAAAGAGCTGTCGGAGGAGATAGCGATCAATCAGGCGCATAACAAAAAACGTTCCTTGCGGGCGATTTGCCGCGCCTGAAAGCCCGTGGTGTTCTAATCATGACACGCAACCGCCGCGCAAGCCGCCCATTCGTCGCGGCAGGCGGAGGAACCTGAAAGCGAGGACCCTTCAGACCATGCAGATCGAGTTTGTTGCTCCCGACGCGCCGCCTGCGCCGAAGACCGCCTTGGCCATCGCCGTTCCCGAGGGTGAGGCCGCCAGCATCCGGGGAGGGGCCTTCGCCGCCGCTGTCTCGGCAAGCCGCTTCACGGGCGCACGCGGTCAAGTGCTTGAAGTGACCGGGCCGGCCGACCGGGTGTTTCTTGTCGGCGCCGGAAAGATCGCCGAGTTCGACGCCCTTGCGGCGGAACAGACCGCGGCCAGCGCCTATGCCGCAGTCAAGCTCTCGGGGCTGGAAACCCTGCGCCTGGTCCCGGCTGTGGACACTGGCGAGTTCGCCGCGCGCGCTGCATTCGGGCTTCGAATGGCCGCCTACCGGTTCGACAAGTACCGGACCCGCGAGCCGGCGGATAAGAAGCCGTCGATCGCCGCAGCGCAGATCGCTACCGGTCACGCCACCGCGGCCGGCGAGCCGATGCCCACGTTTGCGGCCCTGGCCGACGCCGTCGTCTTCGCCCGGGATCTGGTGTCTGAGCCGCCGAACATCCTCTATCCCGTTGAGTTCGCGCGCCGGGTCAAGGCCCTCGAAGTGCTGGGTCTTTCGGTGGAAATCCTGGGCGAAGACCAGATGCGGGACCTCGGCATGGGCTCGCTCCTAGGCGTCGGCCAGGGCAGCGTGCGTGAGAGCCAGCTGGTGGTCATCCGCTGGAATGGGGCCGCCGATCCGACGTCTGCGCCGGTCGCCTTCATCGGCAAGGGGGTCTGCTTCGACACTGGCGGGATAAGCCTGAAGCCCGCCGACGGCATGGAAGACATGAAGTGGGACATGGGTGGCGCGGCGGCTGTAGCCGGCGTCATGCACGTGCTCGCCGGGCGAAAGGCGAAGGTCAACGCCGTGGGTATCCTCGGGCTTGTCGAGAACATGCCGGACGGCAACGCCCAGCGGCCCGGGGATGTCGTCACCTCCATGTCCGGCCAGACGATCGAAGTGATCAATACGGACGCCGAGGGTCGCCTCGTCCTTGCAGACGCCCTCTGGTATTGCCAGGACCGCTTCAAGCCGCGGTTCATGATAGATCTCGCGACCCTGACCGGGGCGATCATCATCTCGTTGGGCAATGACTACGCGGGGCTCTTCTGCAACAACGACGAACTGGCGGACAATCTCCTTTCCGCCTCGAAGGGTGAGGAAGAGCCGCTCTGGAGGCTTCCGCTGCCCAAGGCCTACGAAAAGCAGATCGAAAGCCCCATCGCCGACATTAAGAACGTTGGCGGGCGACCGGCCGGCTCCATCACCGCCGCCCTCTTCATCCAGCGCTTCGTCAACGGCCTGCCGTGGGCCCATCTGGACATCGCCGCCACAGCCTGGAAGAAGCCTTCCACCATACCGACCATCCCCGAGGGGGCCACGGGTTACGGGGTGAGGTTGCTCAACCGGCTTGTCGCTGACCATTACGAAGATCGGGCATGACGGCCTGCGAGGTCTGGTTCTATCATCTGGAGCGCCAGGGCCTTGACGAAGTCCTTCCGACCCTCCTGGAGCGTACGCTCCAGAAGGGCTGGCGCGCCCTGATCCGGGCGACCTCCGAAGAGCGGATCGAACATCTCGACGGCTGGCTCTGGAGCTATCGCGACGACAGCTTCCTGCCGCACGCCGCCGAGCCGGGCGGCGGCCCAGCGGAGCCCGTGCTGCTCACGACACAGGAGGGCAACCCCAACCAGGCGGAAGCCCTGTTCCTTGTGGATGGCGCGGGCGCCGAGGACCTTTCTGGATTTCAGAGATGCTCGGTTCTGTTTGACGGAAGGGACGAGGCGGCCCTTCAGGCCGCCCGCTCCCAGTGGCGAAGGTTTCGCGACGCGGGCTTCACCGCGGCCTACTGGCGCCAGGGCGAGAAGGGCTGGGAGAAGGTCTCGTGAAGCGATCGATGCGGCGCCTTGTGCTGGCGGGCGCCCTGGCCCTGCTCGCGGGCTGTGCGGCGCCCCCGGCTCCCCCTCCGGTCGCGCCGACGCAAGCCCCGGCGCCGGTCGCGCCGAAGCCGCGGGTCGAAGCCCCAGACACCTGCGGTCTGAAGACTGTGAAGGGCCTGGTCGGGCAGTCGCGGTCCGCCATCCCGGTACCGGTGAACCCCCAGCTCCGGCGCGTGACCTGCACCCGCTGCGTCCAGGCCCAGGACTACAACCCCCGTCGGCTCAATATCTACTACGACGCCGACACCGGGGTGATCGAGCGTGTCGCCTGCGGTTAGGCCTTCAGGGCTTCGAACGCCTCCACCGCTTCCAGCCAGGCCTGTTCGGCGGCGTCCAGGGCCGCCTGACCTTCCGTCCGCGCCCGGCCCAGCTCGGCGGCGCGGCGGGGATCGCCTGAGAAGGTCGCCGGGTCCGCCA
>JBJTFE010000071.1:0-7266 GCA_046093265.1 Phenylobacterium sp.
GAAGATGTCCGCCTCGACCTCGACCTGTCCGGAGGCGACGTGCGGATCGCCCGTTAGGGCGGCGATCAGGCGGCCTCTTGCACCTTTGCGATCGGGTTGGAGAAGTGCATGACGCCGTCTTCCAGACCGGAGAACCGCAGAGAAGCCAGGTCCAGGGCGTAGTTCTGATGCAGCTTCCAGGGCGCGGTCACGCCCTGCTTTGGGAAGTCGCCGATCGACCTCTGGACATACCCCGAGGTGAAATCCAGCCAGGGCGCGGTCTCGGGCGGTTGCGCCTCGAGCACCGGGGTGCACTGGCGCAGACCCTTGCGGCGCATGTGGTTGAGCAGCCGGCAGACGTACTCGCAGGTGAGGTCGCACTTCAGCGTCCAGGAGGCGTTGGTGTAGCCGAAGGCCGACGCGAGGTTGGGTACGTTCGAGTACATCATGCCCTTGTAGCTCAGCGTGTCCGCTGGCCGGATCGGGGCGCCGTCCACGGTCAGGGCGATGCCATTCATAGCCTGTAACCTCAGACCCGTCGCCGTGACGACGATGTCGGCGGCCAGCTCGACGCCGGACTTCAGCTTCAGGCCGGCCTCGGTGAAGGTCTCGATCTCACCGGTCACCACCGAGGCCGAACCGGATTTCAGGGCGTGGAAGAAGTCGCCGTCAGGGGCCAGGCAAAGGCGCTGGTCCCAGGGGTTGTAGCGCGGGGAGAAGTGGGTCTCGACGTCGAAGTCCGGGCCCAAGGTCACGCGCACCTGATCGACGATGGCCTTCTTCACCTGCTCGGGTTTCCGGCGGGCGAAGCGGTAGAAGACCATCCCCATCAGCACGTTGCGCCAGCGGATGAGCTGGTAGGCGAGGGTCTCGGGAAGGAACTGGCGGAGCTTCAGAGCCAGGGCGTCCTCGCCAGGCCGGGCCACGATGTAGGTGGGCGAACGCTGGAGCATGGTCACATGACCGGCGGTCCGCGCCATCTCGGGGACTAGAGTCACCGCTGTCGCGCCCGAGCCGATCACCACCACTCGCTTGCCGGAATAGTCCAGGTCGTCGGGCCAGGCCTGAGGATGAATGATGCAGCCGGCAAACCGGTCCATGCCGACGAAGTCCGGGGTGTAGCCGCCCTTGTAGGAATAGTAGCCGCCGCAGAGGAACAGGAAGTTGCAGGTCAGGGCCGCCGGCCCTGAAGGCGTCTCGACCGACACCGTCCAGGCCGCGTCGTCGGTGGACCAGGCCGCGCCCGTGACGCGGTGGCTGAAGCGGATCCGGTCCTCAACCCCCTCGTCGCGGGCGGTGTCGCGGATATAGCGCAGGATGGATGGCCCGTCGGCGATGGCCTTGGCCTCGGTCCAGGGCCGGAAGGAATAGCCCAGGGTGTACATGTCGGAGTCCGAGCGGATGCCCGGATAGCGGAACAGGTCCCAGGTGCCGCCGATCGTCTCGCGGCCCTCCAGGATCACGAAGCTGCGGTCCGGGCAGGTGGTCTTCAGGTGGCGGGCGGCCCCGATCCCCGACAGGCCAGCCCCCACGATGATCACATCGACATGGGTCTCTGAACGCGGCTCAGTCATTTGGTTCCCCGGAAATGCGCCTTGCGGCGCGTCTGTCATGACGGCGGCGCGGGACGGGCGCAAGCGTCTTGCCGACCGGCGGCCCGGGTCCTAGCCTCGCCCCTGCTTCCCTGAGGTGTCCGCCATGCTCCGCCACCTGTTCCTGACCCTCGCCCTGGTCCTCGCCCAACCGGCGGCGGCGGCCGCTGCGACGCCGCCGCAAGGGACGCGGCTCACCGCGTCGGCCACCCCGTCGAAGGAGATGCTCCGTTGGCGCGAGACCGCCCGCCGGGTCACCATCGTCAGGGACGACTGGGGCATCGCCCACGTCCGGGGCAAGACCGACGCCGACGCCGTCTTCGGCATGATCTACGCCCAGGCCGAGGATGACTTCCCGCGCATCGAGACCAACTATCTCACCGCCCTGGGGCGGCTCTCCGAGGCCGAGGGCGAGGCCGCCCTGATGCAGGACCTTCGGGCCCGCCTCTATGTCGACCCGGAGACCCTGAAGGCCCACTACGCCAAGAGCCCGCCCTGGCTGCGCAAGCTGATGGACGCCTGGGCGGACGGCCTGAACTACTACCTCGCCATGAACCCCCATGTCCGCCCGAGGGTCCTGACGCGGTTCGAGCCCTGGATGGCGCTGAGCTTCTCCGAGGGGAGCATCGGCGGCGACATCGAGCGTATCTCTCTCGACGGCCTCGCAGAGATGTACTCCGACCGGCCAAGGGTGCTGGCCAGCGCGGCGCCCGCCGGACCCGAGGAACCCCGGGGCTCCAACGGCATCGCCATCGGCCCGCCCCGGGCCTGGGGCGGACGGCCGCTGCTTCTGATCAACCCCCACACCAGTTTCTACTTCCGCGCCGAACAGCAGGTGACGTCGGACGCCGGGCTCAACGTCTACGGAGCGGCGACCTGGGGTCAGTTCTTCATCTACCAGGGCTTCAACCCTCGGGTGGGCTGGATGCACACATCCAGCGGCGTGGATTCGGTCGATGAGTTCTCCGTCCAGGTGATCAACCGCGGCGGGAAGCTGACCTACCGGCATGGCGCCGGAGAGCGGCCAATCATGACCCGGACGATCGCCATTGACTGGCGTACGCCGAATGGCGCCCTGGTCCGCAGCACCTTCCGGGTCCACTTCACCCACCATGGGCCGGTGGTTCGCAAGGCCGGGGACCGCTGGGTCGCCTTCGCCATGATGAACCGGCCGGTCGAGGCCCTCAGCCAGTCCTTCCTGCGCACCCGGGCCAACAACTTCAACGCCTTCATGAAGGCCGCCGCCCTGGCCGGAAACGCCTCGAACAACACCCTCTACGCCGACGCGGACGGGGTGATCGCCTATCTGCATCCCCAGTTCGTGCCGAAGCGGGACGACCGGTTCGACTACGCCGGGACGGTGGATGGGTCGGATCCGGCGACGGACTGGAAGGGAATCCACGCCCTGACCGAGCTGCCCTTCGTGAAGTCGCCGAAGGGCGGGTGGGTCTATAACACCAATGACTGGCCCTGGACGGCCGCCGGCCCCGAGAGCCCGAAACGCGAGACCTTCCCCCGGTACATGGACACGGCGGGTCCCAACCCTCGGGGCGCCAACGCCGTCCAGCTGCTCGAGAGCGAGCAAGTCTTCACGCTCGACACCCTCGTGCAGGGCGTCTTCAGTACCCGCCTGCCCGCCTTCGACGCCCTTGTCCCGGGGCTGGTCGCCGCCTGGGACGGCACCCCCGGCGCCGATCCGCTGCGCGTGAAGCTGGCGGATGAAATCCGCCTCCTGAGAGGCTGGGACCGTCGATGGTCGGCCTCGTCGGAGGCCTTGACCCTTACGGTCTTCTGGGGGGACATCCTCTGGCCCGAGGCCGAGACCGCCGCCCGGAAGGAGGGGCTGAGCGTCTGGGAGGCGATGGCCAGCCGCATCTCCTCCCGGCGAAAGCTCGAAGCTCTCGCCGAAGCTTCGGACCGCCTTCAGGCCGACTTCGGGGCCCGCAAGGTCCCCTGGGGCGAGGTGAACCGCTTCCAGCGCCGGACTGGTGATATTCGCCAGGACTTCAGCGACGCCGCGCCGAGCCTCGCCGCGCCCTTCCCGTCCGCACGCTGGGGCGCCCTGGCCTCCTTCGGCGCCCACCGCCCTGAGGGCCAGAAGAGGTTGTATGGGAGCAGCGGCAACAGCTTCGTCGCGGTGGTGGAGTTCGGTCCCAGGGTTCGGGCCCGAGCGGTTACGGCGGGCGGCGCCTCCAGCTCGCCGACATCGAAGCACTTCACTGACCAGGCGCCCCGCTATTTGAGCGGCGACCTGCGGCCCGTCTACTTCTGGCCTGACGAGATCAAGGGCCACGTGGAGCGCAGCTACCGACCGGGGCATTAGCCCAGTATTGCGCCGCCCGGCGCAATGACCTATCGCCCAAGCCTCCAGAACACCGGGACCGCCATGGACGCCTCCGACCCCACGCCGACCGTACGCCCCCTCGAGGCCGTGCGCGCGCGCCTGGACGAGGTCGATCGACGCCTGGTTGAACTTATCGATGAGCGGGCCGCCCTGGCCTCGGAGGTGGCGGCGGCCAAGGCGGCGGCGGGCGAGGGCGGACGCTTCGCCCTGCGCCCTGTGCGCGAAGCCGAGGTCCTGCGCAACCTGCTGGCGCGGCCGCGCAAGGCCGCGCCCGCTGGTCTGATCGTCCGGATCTGGCGCGAGCTGATGAGCGACAGCCTGTTGCGGCAGGGCCCGTACCATGTCTCCGTCTATGGAGGGCTCGCGCCCGAGGGGGTCCACGAGACGGCCCGGATGCGCTTCGGAGCGACCCCGCCCTTCACTCCGGCGAGCCGGCCGGAGGACGCCATTGCGGCGGCGAAGACCCCGGGCGGAGTCGCTGTGCTGGCCCTCGACGCCCGTACGCCCTGGTGGGGCCGGCTGCTGGCCGAGCCGAGCTTGCGCGTCTTCGCCGCCCTGCCCTGCATGGACATGTGGGGAAGGCCCACCGCCCTCGCCACCGCACAGGTCGAGATCGGTCCGACGGGAAGCGATCGGACCTATTGGGTAACCGACGCGTCAGGCCCCCCAGGCCGGCTCGTCGAGGCCCTGGGCAGGGACGGGGTCGCTGCCGAACTCCTTGCTGACGCCGGGGGCCTGCGCCTCTTCGAACTCGTCGGCTATTATGAGGCCGACGATGCGCGTCTGGCCCGGGCGCCCGGGCGACTGACCGGTGTTGTCGGCGCAGCCTCTGCGCCTCTGGACCTCTGAAGGCACGCTATGACCGACCGCCCCGTTCCCAAACCCGGCATACTGCAGATTTCGCCCTATACGCCTGGCGCTGCGGCGGTGGCGGGCGTGGCGCACTCACTCAAGCTGTCGGCGAATGAAAACGTGCTGGGAGCCAGCTCTGATGCCAAGGCGGCCTATGCATCGGCTGTCGATGAGCTTCATCTCTATCCCGATGGCCGCTGCACCGCGCTTCGGGAAGCGATCAGCGCCCGATACGGGCTGGAGCCGGAGCGACTCGTATTCGGCTGCGGCTCGGACGAGATCTTCCACCTGCTCGGCCAAGTCTACCTTCAGCCCGGCGACAACGCTGTCCAGGGTGAGCATGGCTTCGGCGCCTTCGCGATCGCTACCCGGGCCGCCGGCGGCGAGGTGCGCATGGCCCGGGAGGTCAACCTGCGCATTGATGTCGACGAGCTCCTGGCATGCGTGGATGAGCACACGCGGATTGTCTGGGTCGCCAACCCTGCCAATCCCACAGGCACGGTGGTGGGCGGCTCGGAGATCCGCCGGCTGCACGCCGCCCTGCCCCCCCAGGTTGTACTGGTGCTCGACGGAGCCTACGCCGAGTTTGCCGAGGATACTGACTTCGAAGATGGGACAGATCTTGTCCGGAGCCATCCCAACGTCATCATGACGCGGACCTTCTCGAAGCTTCACGGCCTGGCGGCCCTGCGCGTCGGCTGGGCCTACGTGCCAGCGGATATGGCTGACGCCATCGAACGCATCCGCCCGCCCTTCAACGTCTCCATCGCATCCCAGCGCGCCGCTGTCGCCGCCCTGAGCGATGAAGACTTCCAGGCCAGATCGCTGGAACTGGTGCGGACTTGGCGCCCCTGGCTGGCCCAGCAGCTGGGTGGACTGGGTCTGGAGACCACCCGGTCGAGCGCCAACTTCGTCCTGGCGCGCTTCCCGAAGACGCCCGGACGCACAGCGGCCGACGCCGACGCCTTCCTGTGCGCACGGGGCC
This sequence comes from Phenylobacterium sp., assembly GCA_046093265.1. Classification (GTDB taxonomy): domain Bacteria; phylum Pseudomonadota; class Alphaproteobacteria; order Caulobacterales; family Caulobacteraceae; genus Phenylobacterium. The sequence goes on from JBJTFE010000071.1 coordinate 5,753, forward strand.
TGATCCCGCGGATGGTGGGCGGGTATGGCCTGCCGGACCACCTGCGCATCACCATCGGGCTCGAGGAACACAACCGCGCCCTGGTTGAGGCCCTGTCGGAGTTCATGGGAGCCCGGGCGTGATCTACCCGCGCATGGCGGTGATCGGCTGCGGGCTGATCGGTTCATCGGTGATCCGCGCCGCACGGGCGGCCAGTGCGGTGGAGACAGTGGCCGTCGCCGACGCCAATGCCAATCACCGGGCGGAAATCGAGGCCCTGGGCTATGCCGACCTCGTCACGGCGGATCCGGCCGAGGCGGTCCGAGACGCCGACCTGGTGGTTTTCGCCGTGCCCGTGCTGGCCATGGGGGATGCAGCGCAGGCCGCGGCGGCGGCCCTCAAGCCTGGCGCCACGGTCACGGATGTGGGCTCGGTCAAGGTCGGGGTGGCCGACTCCCTGCGCGCGGCGCTTCCGGCCAAAGTCTACCTGGTCCCTGGGCACCCCATTGCAGGTACCGAGCAGTCTGGACCCGCCGCCGGCTTCGGCGAGCTGTTCCGAGGCAGGTGGGTCATCCTGACTCCAGAGGCGGATGACCGGCCCGCCTATCTGGAGGCCGTCAACCGCCTGTCGGACTTCTGGCTCGCCCTAGGCGCCCAGGTCGACCTCATGGATGCAGCGCACCACGATCTGGTGCTGGCCGTGACCAGCCATTTGCCGCACCTTATCGCCTACAACATCGTCGGCACCGCCGCCGACATGGAAGAGGTCACCCAGGCCGAGGTGATGAAGTATTCCGCCGGGGGCTTCCGCGACTTCACCCGCATCGCCGCGTCAGACCCCACCATGTGGCGCGACGTTTTCCTGGCCAACAAGGACGCCGTCCTGGAAATTCTGGGCAGGTTCACCGAGGATCTGCAGGCCCTGTCCCGGGCGATCCGCTGGGGCGAGGGGGACAAGCTGTTCGACCTGTTCACGCGGACCCGAGAAATCCGCCGCGGCATCGTCGCCGCCGGGCAGGAGAGCGCCGAGCCGAACTTCGGCCGTGACCGGACGGCGCCCGGCGGCGGGCCGAAGTCGTGAGCGGCTACGCCTGGCTGGCTGGGGCCATCGCCACCGAGATCGTCAGCACCAGCCTGCTGAAACTTTCCGATGGTTTCTCCCGACCTCTGCCAGGTTTAGGGGCCATCGCGCTCGTCGCTGCGTCCTTCTACTGCCTGGCTCAGGCGCAGAAGACGATCCCCCTGGGCGTGGGCTACGCCATCTGGTCGGGCGTGGGCATACTGGCGATCACCGCCATCGGCTGGATCGGTTTCCGCCAGAGGCTGGATGTTCCCGCCATGCTCGGAATGGGCCTGATCCTCGCCGGAGTGCTGATCATCCGCCTCTTCTCACAGGCCGAGGCCTAGGTTCTGGACGGCGCTCCGTTCCGGTTCCGTTTCGCGTCGGGCTGGGGTAGTCCACCCGGGTGAACCTTCCGCCCGCCCTGATTGTCCTGCCGGGTCCCAAGGCCGCCTTGGCGGAGGGGGACGGCGCG
>JBJTFE010000072.1:0-11611 GCA_046093265.1 Phenylobacterium sp.
ACCACGCAGGGCCTCTCCCTACGCTCCATCGCCCCGTCCGGGGCGGGACGGGCCCTGATCACCCTGGACGGCGTTCCCCTGAACGATCCCTTCGGCGGCTGGGTGATCTGGTCCGCCGTACCGTCTGAGCGTCTGGACTCCATCGATATTGTCCGAGGCGCGGGGGCTGGGGCCTGGGGCGCCGGCGCCCTTACCGGCGTGGTCTCCCTGACGGAGCTTGCCGCCGAAGCCCCGGTTTTCCGCGGCGACCTTTCGGCGGGAGACCGCAGCGTCGGGCGCGCAGCCTTCGCCTTTTCAGAGGCGGGCCTGACAGTGTCCGCCTCGGCGGCTCGTGGGCCGCGTTTCACCCCGGTTCGGGGCGCCGGCCACGGAGCGGCGGACCGGCCTATCGACCTTGAGTCGTACAGCGGATCGGGGCGGCTTCAGCATGACCTGGGGCCCGTCGCCGCCGCCCTGGGACTGGCCGCCTGGCGCGAGGATCGGGACTCCGGCTTGGCTGGGGCCATGGCGCGCGCCGAGGGCGCTTCGGCATCCCTGACGCTCGCAGACCTGGAAGCAGGCAAGGGATGGCGGCTCCAGGCTTGGATCCGAGGCTCGAACCTCGAGAACAGTTCCGTCAGCGTGGCGGCCGGGCGGGCGACGACCACGCCCGCCTCGGACCAGTACGCCACGCCCGCCCTGGGATGGGGCCTGAACGCCGCGTGGCGCAACGCCTCGGGGCCCTGGTCGGTGGAAGCCGGCGCCGACGCCCGTTTCGCCGAGGGCCGGGCTCGCGAGCGCTTCCGCTACCAGAACAACGCCTTCACCCGCGGCCGGGAGAGCGGGGGCCGGTCCTCCGTCGCAGGCCTCTATCTGGAAGGCGCCTGGTCCGGGGACCGGATCGTCCACTCCGGCGGCGTTCGCGTCGACACCTGGTCCCAGAGCGGGGCCTTGCGCCGGGAGCGGGATCTCGCGACGGGCGCGATCACCCTGGACAGCGGCGCAGGTGACACGTCCGGCGTTCACGGCAGCATCCGCTTCGGCTCCCGTCTGAACCTCTCGGACGGCCTCTACCTGCGCGGCGCAGCCTATACCGGGTTCCGCCCGCCGACCCTCAATGAACTCCACCGGCCCTTCCGGGTCGGCAACGATGTCACCGAGGCCAATCCCGGCCTGCGCCCGGAGAGCCTTTCCGGCGCCGACCTTGGGCTGGAAGGGGAGACGGGTTCCTGGAGCTGGGGCGCCGGGGTCTTCTTCAACAGGCTCTCCGACCCGATCACGAATGTCACCGTCGCCACCGGGCCCGGCCTCTTTCCCGTGGCCGGATTCATTCCGGCTGGGGGAACCCTTCGTCAGCGGCGCAATGCGGGCGGGATCGACGCCTGGGGTCTGGAGGCGGAGGCTCGCGGCCGGCTGGGTCCCCTGGATCTGCGCGCTGCGGCGGCGTGGACAGATGCGGAGGTCGACGGCGGCGTCTCGGCGCCCCAGTTGACTGGCCTCCGGCCCGCCCAGACGGCCCGCTTCACCGCGACGGCGGGCCTGGGTTGGCGACCCGTCGAGGCGTTGGCGCTCGATCTGTCCGCCCGGCACGAGGGCGAGCGCTTCGACGATGACCTGAACTCCCGGCGGCTCAAAGCTGCGACGAGCCTTGACGCCCGGGCCGCTTGGACGATCGCACCCGGCGGGGAGGTCTATCTCGCCGTCGACAACCTGTGGGACGCCCGGGTCCAGACCGCCCTGTCGGGCGACGGCGCCGTCAGCCTCTCCGCTCCCCGCAGCGTCCGGGTGGGCGTCAGCCTGCGCAGGTGACGGGCGTCTGTATGGACTTCAGCTGCGGCCGCCGCCGTGGCACGAGGAGGACATGAACTACAGCCACGCCTTTCACGCCGGCAATTTTGCGGACATCGTCAAGCACGCCGCCCTCCTTAGCTTGCTCTCCAGGATGCAGGCCGCCCTGGGTCGTCTGTCGGTGATCGACACCCATGGCGGACGCGGCGTCTACGATCTGACGGCCTCCGAGGCTCGACGCTCGGCGGAGGCTGAGCGGGGTGTGGCCCGGCTGATGACGGCCGATGCGCCGCCCGGACCGGTCCTCGCCCTGCGCGAGGCGGTCCTGCGCCTGAACCCCGGGACGGCCATCCATCTTTATCCAGGTTCGCCGAGGCTCGTTGCGGACCGACTCCGCCCGGGTGACGCCCTGGCCGTGTTTGAACTGAACCCCCGGGAGGCTGACGCGCTCGAGACGGCCCTGGGGAGCGTTCAGGGGGTCGGGTTGCGTCGGGCCGATGGCTTCGACGGCGCTGTGGAGGTTCTGCCGGCGCAGGGCGGTGTCCTTGTCCTGATCGATCCGCCCTTCGAGCGAGGTGATGACTATGCCCGCAGCGCCCAGACCCTCCGCCGAATCCTCGCGCAGCGACCGGACGCCACTGTGATGATCTGGGTTCCCCTCAAGGACCTGGAGACCTTCGACTCCTTCCTGAGGCGGGCTGAGGGAGCGGAGACCCTGCTGGTGGCCGAGGCCCGCCTGCGTCCCCTCCGCGATCCCATGCGGATGAACGGCTGCGCCTTGGTCATCGCCTCACCGCCCGAGGGGACGCAAGCGGACCTGGAGAAGGTTTGTCGCTGGACCATTGAGGTCCTGGGGGAGGGGGGCGAGGCCCGTGTCTGGACAATGGCATGCTGAAGCGTAGCCTGGATATCGTCGGATCCGCGGCAGGGCTCGCGGTTCTCTGGCCGCTCCTGCTGGCTCTCGCCCTGCTGGTGCGACTGGATAGTCCAGGCCCAGCCCTGCATTGGTCGAGCCGCTTCGGCAGAAACAACCAATTGTTCCTGATGCCCAAGTTCCGCACCATGCGCCTCGAAGCGCCGGACGTGGCCACTGAGGCGCTGCCCGATCCTGATCACTGGATCACCCCGACGGGGCGTTGGCTGCGACGCACCAGCCTCGACGAACTTCCCCAGCTCTGGAGCATACTGACCGGCCGGATGAGCCTGGTGGGCCCCCGGCCCGCCCTGCATTCCCAGGATGATCTCATCGCCCTCAGGACCCGTGCGGGCGTCCATGTGCTTCGTCCTGGCTTGACGGGATGGGCCCAGATCAACGGCCGGGATGCGATCGATCTCTCCCGGAAGGTGGAGTTGGACGCCGACTACCTTGCCCGCCAGAGTCTTGGCTTCGATATCATGGTCTTGCTGGTCACCCTTCGCCGGGCCTTCACGGGACGCGACGTGGTCCACTGACCGCGAGGGTTGACCCAACGGCGCCACTTCATGCAACAGTGCGGCCTCGGCCTTCTGGAGCTTTAGGATGACGCTTTTCCCTCGTGCCCTTTCCGCCGCCTTCCTCACCGTCTCCCTCGTGCTAGGGGGTGGTGCGGCCCTTGCCGCTGTCAACGCCAAGTCGGTGACCGAGTCCAGGCAGGCCAACTTCAAGACCATGGGTAAGTCCATGAAGGCGATGACGGACGGGCTCAAGGCCGGTTCGCCGGACATGACCGCCATCGCCGCCAATGCAGCCACTCTCCGCGGTCTTGCCCCGAAGATCAGCACCTGGTTTCCGAAGGGCACCGGCCCGGAGTCGGGTGTGAAGACCGAGGCCCTCGCTGAAATCTGGAGGGACCCCGCGGGCTTCGCCGCCGCCGCGCGCCGACTTGAGTCGGAGGCCGCCAAGCTCGAGGCTCTGGCCCGGGCCGGGGATGTCGCCGGGGCCCGCGCACAGGTGCGCTTGGTGGGCGGCTCCTGCGGGGGCTGCCACGACAAGTACAAGGCCGACTGATTATCCGCGGGGAAGGCGACGGGTCCATGAGTGAGACACCCACACCCGTCTGGGATGGCCCCACCCGGCTCTTCCACTGGTCTCTGGTGATCCTCCTCCTGGTCGCTTGGCTGACCGCCGGGGAGCAGATGACGATCCACAGGGGCGCAGGCTACGCCGTCCTCGGGCTACTGGCCTTCCGCGTCTGGTGGGGACTTGCCGGAGGGTCGACCGCGCGGTTTTCAAGCTTTGTCCGGGGTCCTGGAGCCATCCGGCAATACCTGCGGGCATCCCGTGAGGGAACCGATGGCGAGCATGTGGGACACAACCCCTTGGGCGCCCTCTCCGTCCTGGCCCTGCTGGGTCTGGTGGGTCTGCAGGTGGGGCTCGGCCTCTTCGCGATCGACGAGGATGGCTTCGAAGGGGGGCCCCTTTCAGATCGGATCGATTTCGACCTCGCCCGGCAGATCGCGGAATGGCACGAGTTGACCTTCCGCCTGCTCCAGGGTCTGGTCGTGCTGCACTTGGCGGCCATCGTTTACTACGCCGTCCGCAAGAGGGAAGATCTTGTCCGGCCGATGATCACGGGTGCGCGCAAGTTCCGAGGCCCGGTTGAAGGCCTGGTCCGCGCACCTCTCTGGCGTCTTGCCGTCGGCGTCCTCATCGCCCTCGCTGTCGGCTTCGCCGCCTCCCGGGGGTTTCGGTTGAGTTAGACAGTGTTCCCTTCAGGTGGAGTGACTGAAAGGGCAAGAGCGCGGTCGAACCCGGTAACCGAGATCGTGTTCAGATCCGCGAAACCCCTGCGGGGCCGTTTCCGCCGGTCCGGAGCGTGAATGTCTCGGTTCGGCATCATCTCGAGGCGCCGGGCCCCGAGCGGCCGACGCGCGCTGAGACCTGGATCTCCAGGGTCGCTGCAGGACGCCCGGCAACGCGGGACATGACTGTCACTCTGGCTGCAATACCCTTTCTTCCAGAGCCTTCCGCGCATGCCTCCGGAACTGGGAGGGGGTCATGCCACGGGCTTTGGCGAAGGCGCGAGTGAAGGAGGGTACGGAACTGTATCCGCTTTGGTGGGCGATCCTTGAAATCAGCTGGCGGCTTCTCGCCAGGCTCGCCGCCGCCGTATCGATGCGAAGCATCGTCAGATAATTCAAGGGCGTGACTCCGAGCCGGTCGCGAAACCGTCGGGCAAGGGAGGCTCGAGACATGCCCGCGATCTCGGCGAGACGATCCAGCGACCAAGCTTCGCCCGGGCGAGTATGGACAGCTTCGAGAACCCGCCCGAGTCTGGGATCACTGACAGCTGACAACCACCCCCTTCCGGGTGAACCTCGCTCCGAGAGGACCTGCAGCGTCACAAGGAAAAGGACCTCGCCAAGTCTCCGAAGCACCGCTGACTGAGCGAAGTCCCGAGTATGGTGTTCGGTCCTGCACAGCTCCAACAACACGCCGAGTTTGGCGTGGTTGTCCGCCGGAATGACGATCAAGGGTTCAATCCCGGAGAGTACGACCGGTGGCAGCGAACCTGTTGTCCTGAAGCTGGCCGTCAGGAGTGTGACCCGATCTCCACCACCTCCGTGGTGAAGGCGAACCATGCGCCGGTCACCCCGATCCAGGCCAGGAAGATCCGCCACGGGAATCGCTTCCACGTCCCGTCCGGACCGCAGGGCGTGCGGCGTATCAAGCGGCAAGAAAGCAACGTCTCCGGCTTCAAGATCCCGAGAGACTCCCGTCGGGCCAAGATCGATCCGGCATCGCCCTTCCAGCACCGCGTGGACCGCCGCCAGCCGACCTCCCGGAAGGGCGAGCCCCCAGGGTGCGGTCAACTGACTTTCACAGAAGAACCATCCCTCAAAGTCGAGGTCGCTCAAGATCGTGTCGGTTTCGGTCACATTGAGACTTTGGGATAAGAATTTTCGACGGGTGCGCACTGATCCTACGATAAATCTGTCTCGGGGGGATAGTCGCAAGGAGCATCTTGCCTTGGGCAGTCGTCGCAGCCTCCTGAAGGGCGTATCGGTCGCCGCAGTGGCTCTTTTGGTCCATGGCCGGTCCTCGGCCTCGACGAGGTTGACTCCAACCCCTTTCCTGGGCGCCGGTCCCTTCTATCCGCGGGATCCCTCCGGCCTTCCGCTTCTGCCCGTGCAAGTCTCAATCCCAAATCCCCTGACGAATGACCTGACCCAGAATGGCGGTAGAGGGCGGGCGAAGGGTCGTCACATTCACATTTCAGGTCGAGTGCTGGATACGACCGGCAAGCCTCTTTCTGACGCCATCGTCGAGATCTGGTCCGTGAACGCCAGCAACATCTACTATGTTGAAGACGGGGGCGCCTCCGATCCGAACTTCGCCGGATTTGGCATGACCAAAACGGACAGGAATGGACGCTACAGTTTCACGACCATTCGTCCCCGCGGCTACGACCGGTATCTGGGCCTGATCCGGCGGACCGCCCACATTCATTTTCTGGTGAAGGCTGCGGGGGGCGAGGTCTTCACCACGGAGATGTGGTTCGCCGATGAGGGTCGAAACCGCATGGACAACCTGTTCCGGCGGATTACCGATCCAGGTCTACAATCCCGGATGGCGGTCGTCCTGAACAGGATCGATGGTGTCGAGAGGGGAAGGTTCGATCTCGTGCTGGCCCCAAGATACGCCGGAAGGGTCTGAGCGGCCGTAACGGTTCGCCATACGCCTTGCGGCCAGTGCGCCTCGCCCGGTCGAGGTCTGGCTGCTCTCTGCCCGCCGCTGCTGAACCGTTGCCGCCGCCGCCGCAGACTCGCCTGAGGTGAGGCGAAGCGCGATAGCCAAAGTCTCTGCGACACAGAGATCGCGATGGTGTCCCGGTTCAGGTGAGAGCTTGGGATCAGCTCAAGATCTAGGCGCCGGCGGCGTCTCTAAGGCAGTTCAGCCAGGCGTCTTCTCGGGCCTTCTCGGCGATGCGCAGCCGGTCCTCGGCGTCGCGGACGCCGGCGTCGTGCTTGCGCCACTCCAGGACGGCGCCTTCGCGGGCGGCGCGGGCGGCTTCGAGGGTCTCGAACCGCGCGAGTACGGCCCGGACGCTGTAATTGACCGGCGGTCCCACCGTCTCGCGATCGGGATAGACCCCTGTGATCGAGTCCGCAGTCTCGCTCTCGATCAGAAACACATCCGCCCAGCCCGCATGGTGGCGCATCAGGGCCCAGGGGCGCTCGATCCGGTTGGTCATGGTCAGTCCTCGTCTCACAGGGCGGAGAGGGATATCTAGCGCGGACTGGCGTCGGCTCCAACCGCGCGGGCGTCAAAATCCGGCTTCCGTCCGAAAGGGGAATGGGAGAATAGCTGCGCCATTCCTTCCTAACCTCATTCACGCTCTTCCACATTCCGGAGTGACCATGACGGGTATCGTCATCGCCCAGCAGTTTTGCGGTCCCCCCACCTCCCGGAACGGCGGTTACTGCGCCGGCCTTCTCGCGAGGGATCTCGCCGGACCCGCGATCGCCGTCCTCAAGTCGCGCATCCCCCTGGATGTGACCCTCGACCTGTCGTCGGACGCCGCAGGATCGATCCTCACCGGACCTGAAGGTGAGCTCATCGGCGAGGGACGGCCCGGCGCCCCCGACGACCTGCCGCAACCCCCGACCCCTCCCGCCTGGGAAGCGGCCCTCGCCGCCGAAGCCCGGCATATCGGGATTGGCCAGCGGTTCCATCCGATCTGCTTCTCGTGCGGACCGGAGCGAGCGGAGGGCGTGGGTCTGAGGGTCTTCGCAGGGCAGATCGAAGGCGCCCCGGGAGGTCATCTCGCCTGTACCTGGACCCCCCACGCCAACTTCGCGGACACTGAAGGCCTCACGCCCGTGGAGGTCATCTGGGCGGCGCTCGACTGCCCGGGTTTCTTCGCCTGGGTTGTTCGGGAGGGCCGGCATGGCGCCCTCCTGGGCACCATGACCGGGGAGGTCCTTCGCCGTCCGCGCGCGGGCGAGCCCTGCATCGTCACCGCCTGGCCTCTCGAGCGGTCTGGCCGAAAGGAGACCGCCGGGGTTGCGCTCTTCTCGGCGGAGGGTGAACTTCTGGCTCGGGCCCATCAGGTCTGGATCGTCATGAGCGCGCCGCCTCGACCCGCGGCGGCCTGAAGCGCATCCGACGACCTGACGGGTGAAAGAGGGGAGACCGTGATGAAGCCCGCCTCCATGTCGGACTATCGCGAGCGCGCCCGGCGGCGCCTGCCGCCCATGTTCTTCGAGTACATCGACGGCGGCTCCTACGCCGAGGAGACCCTTCGCCGGAATGTCCGGGACCTTGAGTCCATCGCCCTGCGCCAGAGGGTCATGCGCGACATGTCGAAGGTGGACCTGTCCACCACTCTTTTCGGGCAGACCCTGGCCATGCCCGTGGCCCTCGCCCCCGTGGGCATGGCGGGCATGTACGCCTCCCGGGGCGAGGTCCAGGCGGCGCGGGCGGCCGCAGGCGCCGGGATACCTTTCTGCCTCTCCACGGTGGGCGTCTGCTCGATTGAGGAAGTGACTGCCGCCGGGGTCCCGCCCTGGTTCCAGCTCTACATGCTGAAGGACCGCGGCTACATGCGCGATCTGATCGCCCGGGCCCGGGCGGCTGGATGTCCTGTGCTGGTCTTCACCGTGGACCTGCCCCTCCCGGGCGCCCGGTACAGGGATGTCCGTTCCGGTTTCACCGGACTCAGCGGCCTCCCCGCGGCCATCAACACCCTGTGGCAGGGCGCGACCCACCCTGCCTGGTCCTGGGACCTCTTCCTGCGGGGGCGCCCACACACCCTCGGCAGCGTTCAGGCGGCGGTCCAGGGCGGCGGCCGAGTCAATGACTTCCTTGCCTGGATTGGCCGTAACTTCGACCGCTCAGTCACCTGGAAGGACCTCGATTTCATCCGGGAGATCTGGGATGGGCCGATCGTCATCAAGGGGGTGCTCGACCCCGAGGACGCCCGGGACGCGGTTCGCGCCGGCGCCCAGGGACTTGTCGTCTCGAACCACGGGGGTCGCCAGTTGGACGGGGTCTCTTCCTCCATCGCCGCCCTGCCTCGGATCGCCGACGCCGTCGGCGGCGACCTCGAGCTCCTGATGGACGGTGGTGTTCGCTCTGGCCTGGATGTCCTGAAGGCTCTGGCCCTTGGCGCGCGCGCCTGTCTGGTGGGCCGTCCCTGGGCCTGGGCCCTGGGCGCAGGGGGCGAGCCTATGGTGTCCCGCATGCTGGGCGTCCTGCGCTCCGAGCTCACCACCGCCATGGTCCTGACGGGCTGCGCGCAGGCCGCCTCGGCGAGCGGGGAACTGCTCTATGCTGCGGCGCCGTAGAATCTTTCGTCTGCAGGCCCTCGCAGGCGTCGACAAGGCTTCCCGCAGCCGGTAATGCGACGCGGTTATGCGCGTGAAAACGGCTCTTGCGGCCGCCTTCGTGTGCGCCTTGAAACGATTGGAGTGGGGTTCATCATGAGGGCTCCGGAGAAGCAAGGTCTGTACGATCCTCGCAACGAGCATGACTCTTGTGGGGTGGGGTTTGTCGCCAACATCAAGGGGCGCAAATCGCATGAAGTCGTGGCCAGCGGTCTGGAGATTCTCATTAATCTCGACCATCGCGGCGCCGTGGGCGCCGATCCCCTCGTGGGCGACGGCGCGGGGATCCTGATCCAGATCCCGGACGCCCTGCTGCGCGACTGGGCCGGTGAGGCGGGCGTCGATCTTCCCGAGGCCGGACGCTACGCCGTGGCGATGTGCTTTCTGCCTCAGGACCAGGAGACGCGCGACGTCGCCATCCAGCAGTTCGAGCACTTCCTGAAGGTTGAGGGGCAGGTCCTGCTGGGTTGGCGCGACGTACCCACCGACACGACCGGGCTCGGCGAAGCCGTCCTCGCCCAGATGCCGGTGATCCGCCAGGCCATCATCGGCATGGGCCCGAACGTCCGCGACCAGGACGCCTTCGAGCGCAAGTTGCTGACCATCCGCAAGCAGCTGCAGAACCCCCTTGCCGAGCTGGCCGTTCAGAAGAACCTGCCGAACCTGATCCAGCTTTATCTTCCGTCCTTCTCGACCCGGACGGTGGTCTACAAGGGCCTGCTGCTCGCCCACCAGGTGGGGAGCTTCTACCGCGACCTTCGTGACCCTCGCACGGTGTCGGCCCTCGCCCTGGTGCACCAGAGGTTCTCGACCAACACCTTCCCGTCCTGGAAGCTGGCCCACCCTTACCGGTTCATCGCCCATAACGGCGAGATCAACACGGTCCGGGGGAACGTGAACTGGATGAACGCCCGCCGGCGCACTCTGCAGAGCGACCTGCTGGGCCCGGATCTGAACAAGATGTGGCCGTTGATCCCGCATGGCCAGTCCGACACCGCCTGCCTGGACAACGCCCTCGAACTGCTGGTCGCAGGCGGGATTCCGCTCGCCCAGGCGGTCATGATGCTGATCCCCGAGGCGTGGGCCGGCAACCCGCTGATGGACCCCAAGCGCCGGGCCTTCTACGAGTACCACGCCGCGCTCATGGAACCCTGGGACGGTCCCGCGGCCGTGGCGTTCACGGACGGCCGCCAGATTGGCGCCACCCTTGACCGCAACGGCCTGCGTCCGGCCCGGTTCATCATCACCGATCAGGATCACGTCATCATGGCGTCCGAGGTCGGCGTCCTGCCGGTCCCGGACGAGCGGATCGTCCGCAAGTGGCGGCTCCAACCGGGCAAGATGCTGCTGATCGACCTGGAACAGGGCCGGATCATCGAGGACGAGGAGATCAAGCGCACCCTCGCCGAGGCCGAGCCCTACGAGGAGTGGCTGTCGCGCGCCCAGTTCAAGCTCGAGGACCTCGCCGAAGTTACGCCGATCGAGCCCCCGCCGCCGGCCGATCCGGTCAGCCTTCTCGATCGCCAGCAGGCCTTCGGCTACACCCAGGAAGATCTCTCGCACTTTCTGGAGCCCATGGCCCGCGGTGGCGACGATCCCGTCGGCTCCATGGGGTCGGACTTCCCGATCGCCGTTCTCTCCAAGCGCTCCAAGCTGCTCTACGACTACTTCAAACAGAACTTCGCTCAGGTGACCAACCCGCCGATCGATCCGATCCGAGAGGAACTGGTCATGAGTCTGGTTTCGATGATCGGACCCCGGCCCAACCTCCTGGGCCGCCAGGCGGGGACGCACAAGCGCCTGGAAGTCTCTCAGCCCATCCTCACCAACGAGGAGCTGGCCAAGATCCGGTCCATTCATCAACTTCTCGACGGGGCCTTCCGGACCGCCACGCTGGACGCCACCTGGCCGGCCGCGGAAGGCGCAGCGGGACTGGAAGGCGCCATCCAGCGGCTCCGCCGCGAGGCGACAGATCAGGTTCTTGCGGACAGCAACATCCTGATCCTTTCGGACCGGGAAGCTTCCAGCGACCGGATTCCGATCCCGGCGGCCCTGGCCACGGCGGCGGTGCACCATCACCTGATCCGCCAGGGCCTGCGCATGCAGACCGGCCTTGTCATCGAATCCGGCGAGGCGCGCGAAGTGCATCACTTCTGCGTGCTGGCGGGCTATGGCGCCGAAGCCGTCAACCCCTATCTGGCTTTCGAGACTCTGGAGGACATCCGGGTTCGTAATGCGCTTCCCGAGACCCCCTATGAAGTCCGCAAGAACTACATCAAGGCGGTCGGCAAGGGCATTCTGAAGGTCATGTCCAAGATGGGCATCTCGACCTACCAGTCCTACTGCGGCGCGCAAATCTTCGATGCGGTCGGCCTGTCGAGCCAGTTCATCGACAAGTACTTCACCGGCACGGCCACCACGATCGAGGGCATTGGCCTGGCTGAAGTGGCCGCGGAAACCGTGCTGCGCCACCAGGCGGCCTATGGTGACAACCCGATCTACAAGTCGATGCTCGACGTCGGCGGGATGTATGGCC
>JBJTFE010000073.1:0-5934 GCA_046093265.1 Phenylobacterium sp.
CGGACGCCATCTACCTCACGAACAATGGCGGGTCCTTCGAGTGGCTGGACAACCAGGGCATGACCATCCCCGGTCCGACCCCGCCCTCCCACACCGGCGGCTACATCCAGCGTTTCGACCTGAAGACCGGCGCCCTGACTACGCTCTACACCGAGTGCGAAGGCAAGAAACTGGTCGGCCCCAACGACCTCGTTTTCGACCGGCAGGGCGGCTTCTGGTTCTCCGACCACGGCTGCTCCACGCCCGAGGGCCGCAAGTTCGGCGCGATCTACTATGCGAAGATCGACGGCAGCCACATCAGTCGCCAGCGCGACCACCTGATCTCGCCCAACGGCATCGGCCTGTCGCCGAATGAGAAGGTCGTCTACCTGGCCGACACCAACCTTGGCCGGCTCTGGGCCTTCGACGTCGCCGAGCCCGGCGTCCTTGGGCCTCCGGACGGCTTCGCCCCGGGGCGGGTGGTCTGCAACCTGCCCGGCTATCAGCTTCTCGACAGCCTGGCGGTGGAGGCTGGCGGCAAGGTCTGCGTGGCCACCATCATCAATGGCGGGATCACCGCCTTCGATCCCGACGGCTCTGTGGAGCACTTCGCCGTGCCCGACCTCGTCACCACCAACATCTGCTTTGGCGGGCCGGACATGCGCACGGCCTGGATCACCGCCTCGGCCACCGGCAAGCTCTACCGCGCCACCTGGCCCCGACCGGGCCTGAAGCTCAACTTCAACGCCTGAAGCCGGCCATGCCCCGCGCCACGGACCCCCGCGAGCCCCTCATTGTCGCCAGCTTCGAGCGGGCGGCGGAGCTCTGCGAAGACCTTACTCCCGCCGTCTACGCCCGGCTGTTCCGCGAGCACCCGGAGATGGAGGCCCTGTTCTGGCGCGACTCCAACCACCAGATCCGCGGTGAAATGCTCTCGCGGGTCATTCAGGCCATCCTCGATTTCGTCGGCGAGCGGCTCTACTCCCGCACCCTGATCCAGAGCGAGGTGGTGGTGCACGAGGGCTATGACGTGCCGCCCGACGTGTTCCGCGTTTTCTTCCGGACCGTCCGGGACGCCCTTCAAGAGGTGTGCGGGGCGTACTGGACCGGCGCGTGGGACAACGCCTGGGATAGTCTCCTCGATGACCTCGACTGGTACGTCACCCATCCCGACCAGGCCGAGATGCGCGCGTCGGCCTGACCTGAACCGTCGGCCTCAGGACAGGCTGGCCATGGCCGAGCGCTCGAAGCTCATCAGCTCGTCATTGCGGCCCTGGTGGATCTTCACCGCCCAGTTCGGGTCCTGCAGCAGGGCCCGGCCCACGGCGACGAGGTCGAACTCGTCGCGCTCGAGGCGTCGCAGAAGGTCATCGATGGAGGCGGGCTGCGAGGCCTCGCCCGCATAGGCCGCCACGAACTCACCCGACAGGCCCACCGAGCCCACCGTGATGGTCGGAACCCCGGTCAGCTTCTTGGCCCAGCCGGCGAAGTTGAGGTCCGAGCCCTCGAACTCCGGCTCCCAGAACCGGCGCTGCGAGCAGTGCAGGATGTCGGCGCCGGCGTCGGTCAGGGCCGTCAGCCAGGCCTCCAGTTCCTTCGGCGTCGGGGCCATCTTCACCGTGAAGTCCTGCTGCTTCCACTGGCTGATGCGGATGATCACGGGATAGTCCGGCCCCACCGCCTTGCGCACGGCCCTCAGGATGTCGGCGGCGAAGCGCGCCCGGCCGGGCAGGTCCTTCGAGCCGTAGGCGTCCTCGCGTTCGTTGGTGCCGTCCCAGAAGAACTGGTCGATCAGGTAGCCATGGGCGCCGTGCAGCTCCACGGTCTCGAAGCCCAGCCGCTTGGCGTCCGCCGCCGCCCGGGCGAAGGCGTCGATGGCGTCGGCCACCGACTCCTCGCTCATGCCCTCGCCGAACTTCTTGCCCGGGCTCGACAGGCCCGAGGGGCTGTCATAACCGCCCTCCGGCTTCCACTCCGGATCGCGCGAACGCACCGCGCCCACGTGCCAGAGCTGCGGGCCGATGGCCCCGCCGGCGGCGTGCACTTCGTCGGCCACCCGCTTCCAGCCGGCCAGTTCCTTCTCGCCATGGAAGCGCGGGATGTTGCGGTCGTTCAGGGAGGCGGCGCGGTCCACGCCCGTGCCCTCGGTGATGATCAGGCCCACCTCGGCGGCGGCGCGCCGGCGATAGTACTGGGCGACCTCCTCGGTCACCACGCCGTCGGGGGAAAACGACCGGGTCATGGGCGCCATGACCAGGCGGTTCTTCAGGTTCAGACCCTTGAAGGACCAGGGCTGAAAGAGGGCTTCGGCGGCCATCGGCGGCGTCTCCTGCGAGGGGCGGCTCCGCAAGGGGGCCAGGCTGAGCGGTTCGGGGCGTCCTTATGCACCCTCTCCCCTCCGACGTCAGGCGAAAATCCGGGTTGTTCCGGAGGTGCGGGCGGCTTGCATTTCCGACATCCCTTCGGCATGGTCTGAACGATGCTCAAATCGCGCCCGGCCGCCATTGCGGAAGCGCGCCCGACCGAGGAGTTCGCCATGAGCGACGGAGCCGTTGACCTGAAGGCTGAAGCCCGCGCCCGGGCCTATTCCATTCCCCTGAACGACATCAACGTCGCGGACCCGGAAATCTTCCGCACCGACACCCTGTGGCCCTATTTCGAGCGCCTGCGGAAGGAGGACCCGGTCCACCTTCATCCCGAGGGCCACCATGAGCAGGGTCCGTTCTGGTCGGTGACCAAGTACAACGACATCATGGCGGTGGACACCAACCACGGCGTCTTCTCCTCCGAGCCGGCCATCACCCTGTTCGACCCGGACGATGACTTCACTCTGCCGATGTTCATCGCCATGGACCAGCCCAAGCATGACCTGCAGCGCAAGACGGTGAGCCCCATCGTCTCGCCGCAGAACTTGCACCTGATGGAGCCCCTGATCCGCAGCCGGATCCAGAACACCCTGGACAACCTGCCCATCGGCAAGCCCTTCGACTGGGTGGACACGGTGTCCATCGAGCTGACCACCCAGATGCTGGCCACCCTCTTCGACTTCCCCTTCGAGGACCGTCGCAAGCTGACCTTCTGGTCCGACATCGCCACCGCCGACCCTACGTCCAAGCTCTTCAAGACGGACGATCCGGACACCGAGCGGAAGATGTATCTCTTCGAGTGCGTCGACTATTTCACCCGACTCTGGAACGAGCGGGTCAACGCCGAGCCCAAGGGCGACCTCATCTCCATGCTCGCCCACGGCGAGTCCACGCGCAACATGGACCGTATGGAGTATCTGGGGAACCTGCTCCTGCTGATCGTCGGCGGCAACGACACCACCCGCAACACCATGACCGGGTCGGTCCTGGCGATGAACCAGTTCCCGGACCAGTTCGCCAAGCTCAAGGCCAACCCGGACCTGATCCCCTCCATGGTCTCCGAGACCATCCGCTGGCAGACCCCCCTGGCCTACATGCGGCGCACCGCCCTGCAGGACGTCGAGCTGGGCGGCAAGACCATCCGGAAGGGCGACAAGGTCGTCATGTGGTACGTCTCGGGCAACCGCGACGACGAGGTCATCGAGAACCCCAACAGCTACATCATCGACCGCGAGCGTCCGCGCCAGCACCTGTCCTTCGGCTTCGGCATCCACCGCTGCGTGGGCAACCGCCTGGCCGAACTGCAGCTGAAGATCCTCTGGGAGGAAATCCTCCAGCGCTTCCCCGAGATCCAGGTCGTCAGCGAACCGGAGCGCGTCTTCTCGTGCTTCGTGAAGGGCTATGAGAGCATGCAGGTGGTGATCCCTTCCCGGCTCTAGGGAGGAGATCCCTCGACATGGTTTGCCCCCTCACCCTGCCGGGGAGCGATTAAGCTATTGTCATTCCTCCACCTCCTGAGGGGGAGGTGGACCGCGTAGCGGGCCGGAGGGGGTCTGCGGAGAGGCCGTTGCACCCCCTCACCGGACTTCGTCCGGAGCTCCCCCTGATGGGGAGCAATCAAAGCATTGTAATTCCTCCACCTTCCAGGGGGAGGTGGACCGCGTAGCGGGCCGGAGGGGGTTTTGGGCCTCAGCCCTGGGCGCCCTTCTCCAGGGTACGGAGCAGCGCCAGGACGTCCGGGTCGCCGAAGGGCATGAGCTGGGTCATCAGCACGCCGGCGCGCCCCGCCTCCGGGTCCGCCCAGTAATAGGTGTTGAAAATCCCCGCCCAGGCCAGGGCGCCGGGGCTGCGCCCCTCCTTCGTCGCCTCGGGGGTGACCATGGTCGCAAGGCCATGGCCGGTCAGCATGTCCGGATAGAGGTCGAAGTCGGTGGAGAGGGCGCCGTTGGCCGTCTTGAAGGCTCCGGCCCGGAGACTGCCGGTCTGGACCTCACCCAGCGAGCGAACGGTCTCCGGCTGCAGCACCTGCGCCCCGTCCAGTTCGCCGCCGTTCAGGAGCATGCGCAGGAAGCGGATGTAGTCCGGCGCCGTGCCGTGCAGGCCGCCGCCGCCCGAAAGCACCTCGGCCTCCGTCCCGCCGGGCGGAGTGGGCGCCGGGAAGAGGGTCCCCTCCACCCGCAGGTGGGCGGTTGCCCGGCGCGACGGATCCACCGGCGCAAAGCCCGTATCGGTCATGCCCAGGGGGCCGAGGATATGCTCGGCCAGGTAGGCGTCCAGCCGCAGGCCGCTGGCGGCCTCCACCGCCAGGCCCGCCCAGTCGATGCCGATACCATAGGTCCAGGCCTCGCCCGGTTCGTGCAGCAGGGGCAGGGCCTGGGCCGCGCGGGCGCCGGAGGTCGGATCCGGGGCGCCCGTCGCCTGGTGCCAGCGGGTCAGCTCCGGGCTGAGGAAGCCGTAGCCGAAGCCCGAGGTGTGGGTCAGCAGGTCCCGCAGGGTCGGCGCCCGTCGGGCAGGTCTCAGGCGGGGCGCCCCGTCGCCGTCGAAGCCCTCAAGCACCTGAAGACCGGAAAACTCCGGCAGCAGGCCGGACAGGTCGCCGTCCAGGCTCAGCCGCCCGGCCTCGACCTCGCGCAGGGCCGCGACCGAGACGATCGCCTTGGTCATGCTGGCCAGCCAGAAGATGGTGTCCTGGGACATGGCCGCCGGCTCGCCCGCCTGGCGGACGCCGGCCTCCCGCGTGTAGGTCACCCCGTCGCGGTCCGCCACGGCGGCCACGGCGCCGGCGATGCGGCCGGAGGCGACGGCCGCCTCCAGCGCCTTCTCGAATGCCTGGTACACCCGGGCCTCCCGCGTCAGAGGCCAAGCACCATCTTGGCCATGATGTTGTGCTGGATCTCGTTGGACCCGGCGTAGATCGACGTCTTGCGGTAGTTGAAGTAGTGCGGCGCCAGGGTCGCGGCGTAGTCCGGGCCCGCCCGGGGCTCGTTCCGTTCGCCGCGAATCTCGGCCCAGGTGTCGCGCACGAAGGGCGCCGCGTAGACGCCCGCCGCCTCCAGGGCCAGCTCGGTGATGGCCTGCTGGGCCTGGCTACCCTCCAGCTTGAACATGGAGGACACGGCCCCGAGGGTCTCGCCGGTCACCCGGGCGCCGAAGACCCGCAGCTCGGTGGCGTTCAGGGTGTCGACCTTGATCTGCATCTCGGCCAGCTTGCGCCGGAAGGCGGGATCGTCGACCAGGCGGCCGCCGCCGTCGGAGGCCTGCAGGGTGGCGATGCGCTTCACCTTCTCCAGCTGGTGGGTCAGGCCCGGGGCATAGGGATTGCCGCGCTCGAACTGCAGGAGGTACTTGGCGTAGGTCCAGCCCTGGCCTTCCTCGCCGATCCGGTTCGAGACCGGCACGCGGACGTTCTCGAAGAAGACCTGGTTGATCTCCTGCTCGCCCTCGGCGGGGCCGTCCAGGGTCGGCAGGGGCACGAGGGAGATGCCGGGCGTCTTCATGTCCAGCAGCAGGAAGCTGATGCCCATCTGGCGGATGGCCTCGTTCGAGGTCCGCACCAGGCAGAACATCCAGTCCGCCCACTGGGCGTAGG
>JBJTFE010000074.1:0-4668 GCA_046093265.1 Phenylobacterium sp.
TGGGCGACTAAAGGTGGCCGGCCCCCTTCTGGACGAGGGGGGAAACATGGCCGGATCCCTGCTGATCCTGGAGGCGGACAGCCTGGAGGACGCCCGGGCCTTCAACCTCGGGGATCCTTACCAGAAGGCCGGCCTGTTCGCTTCGGTCCAGGTCACCGCCTTCAAGGCGAGCATCGGCGCCCTCTGATGCGCCGTCGGCAGGCGGACAATCCCGCGGCCCCGGCGCCCGGGACGCGACTCTGCGCGGTCAGCGAACTTGCCGACCCGGGCGCCCGGGGCTTCCGCTTCCGGGCCGGCGAGGCCCTGTTCGCCGCCTTCCTGGTGCGCGAGGGCGAGGAGGTCCGGGGCTGGATCGATTCCTGCCCGCACAACGGCTGGCCCCTGGCGGTGATGGATGACCGCTACCTGACCCTGACGGGAGACCGCATCCTCTGCGCCGCCCATGGGGCGGTGTTCCGCCTGGGCGATGGGGTCTGCACCGCGGGGCCCTGTGCCGGCGAGGCCCTGACGCCCTGGCCGGTGGCGGTGCGCGCAGGCTGGGTCGAGACGGCCTGACGGCTCAGCCCGCGGGCGAGACCTCAGCCGCGAAGGCGGCGACCTCCTTCACCAGCCCCTCGGCCGCCAGCTTCACCAGCTCGCCGCCCTTTTCCGGCGTGGCCTGGGCGGGATCGGAGCCCATCCGGCCGTCCGGATAGCGGGCCCGGAAATCCGCCGCCTCCCGGATCGGGCCCGTGGGCGCGATCTGCGGCGCGTAGTTCGCGGTCTTGATGGCCTCCGGATAGGCCCATTGGGTGACGGCGATCTCGGAGGGGGTGGCGTGGCTGCCGTGACCGGTGGGGAACTGGCGGCTGGCCAGGGCGTTGACCCCGGGAAGGTCCCACCAGTTCCTCAGCTTCAGGGAGAAACCCCTCGGCCGGCCTGCGAAGCTGGCCTCGGCATAGAGCTCGGAAAAGGCCGCCTCGATGGTGGCGACATTCCCGCCGTGGCCGTTCAGGAAGTAGATCCGGGTGAAGTCGTGGGCGGCGAGGCTGCGGCACCAGTCGCCGATGGCCGCCATGAAGGTGCTGGGCCTAAGGGAGATGGTGCCGGGGAAGCCCAGGTGATGCTGGGCCATGCCGATGTTGAAGGTCGGGGTGACCAGCAGGTCGGCGTCCTTCTGCGCCGAATGGGCGATGATCTCGGGGCAGAGCCAGTCCGTTCCGAGAAGTCCTGTAGGGCCATGCTGTTCGTTCGATCCGATCGGAACGACAATCGCCGGCGAGCGCTTCAGCTGGGCCTCGATCTCGGGCCAGGTCGACAGGTGCAGCAGCATGGAGATCTCCTGAGGGACGCGGGACAAGGCTAGCGGCCGGCGGACTTGAGGCTGAGCTTGTTCTCGGTGCCGGCGGCAAGCCTACGGATGTTCTCCTGGTGCTTAATGACGATGATGGACGCCAGAAGCGCGACGAAGACCTTGAAATAGATCGTCGTCCCAAACACCGGTAAGAAGGAGATGGCCACGAAGAACAACGTCGCGCAGATGGTGCCAAGGGACACGTAGCGGGTCAGGGCGATGACGGCGACGAAGACCCCCAGCGAGGTCAGCGCCATCACCCAGTTGAACACGAACATCACCGCCGCCGCCGTCAGCGCGCCCTTCCCGCCCCGGACACCGAAATAGATCGGCCAGTTATGACCAAGAACAGCGCCGGCGCCGGCGGCGAGGAGCGTGACGCTCTCCCGGGTCCCCTGCGCCTCAACATAGACCCCGAATTGAAGACCGATCAGACAGGCAAGCACCCCTTTAAGGATATCGCCGGCAAGCACCATCGCCGCGGCGGGTTTGCCGAGTATGCGCAGGGTATTCGTTAGTCCGGCGCTATTGCTCCCGCGGCGGGTGATGTCCGTGCCGAAGAGCTGGCCGACGAGGATCGCGGTGTTGAGACTACCCAGGAGGTAGCCTGCGCCAAGCGCCGCGAAGACCTTCAGGATTTCCATGATCGATGCTTTTCCAGAGAGCGACCCCGTTGGGTTTGCGCCGGCGGCCGCACGGCGCGTTGTGGGCGCGCCCGACACGAACTGTCACTCGCGGGTCAAGTGTCGGGGAAGTTCCCCGCTGCAGTCAAGTTAGCGTCCGGGCCCGAAAACCGACGCTCTCCGCTTCCCCCCGCCCCGCCGCCGCACTACTAGCTGTCAGGCGATGACCGCGAGGGAGGCATGGCGTGAGCGAAACTGAAGTGTTCCCGGTTCCCGAGGCCTGGGCGAAGAAGACCCTGATGACGGCGGAGGGCTACGCCGCCGCCCTGGCGCGGGTGGAGAACGACCCGGACGGCTACTGGATGGAACTGGCCGGCCGCCTGGACTGGATCCGCAAGCCCACCCGGACCAAGGACGTCTCCTTCAACCGCGAAGACTTCCACGTCCGCTGGTACGAGGACGGGGTGCTCAACGTCTCGGTCAACTGCCTGGACCGGCACATCCCGACCCGGGGCGACCAGACGGCGATCATCTGGGAGCCGGACGATGGCGTCGATGGAACCACCCTGACCTACCGCCAGCTCCTGTCCGAAGTCTGCCAGATGGCCAACGTCCTGAAGGCGAAGGGCGTTAAGAAGGGCGACCGCGTCACCATCGACCTGCCGATGATCCCCCAGGCCGCCGTAGCCATGCTGGCCTGCGCCCGGATCGGCGCGGTGCATTCGGTGATCTTCGGCGGCTTTTCGCCCGACAGCATCGCCGGGCGGATCCAGGACTGCGACAGCCGCATCGTCATCACCGCCGATGAGGGGCTTCGCGGCGGCAAGGTCATACCTCTGAAGCGCAATGTCGACGAGGCCCTGAAGGACTGCCCGCAGGTCGGCGACGTCATCGTCATCCGCCGCACCCGCGCCGACGTGCCGATGACCGAGGGCCGCGACGTCTTCTATTCCGACGTCAAGGGAACCGTGTCGGACCAGTGCGATCCCGAGCCCATGAACGCCGAGGACCCGCTCTTCATCCTCTACACCTCGGGTTCGACGGGGAAGCCCAAGGGCGTCCTGCACACCACCGGCGGCTACCTGGTCTGGGCCTCGCACACCCACGAGCCGGGCTTGAGGTCGGTAGCGCCGGGCAGGGGCGAGGCCAGGCAGGCGCCGGTCTCGGTCTGCCAGTAGGTGTCCACCACCGGGCAGCGGCTGTCCCCGACCACCCTGTGATACCAGAGCCAGGCTTCCGGGTTGATCGGCTCGCCCACCGTGCCGATCAGGCGCAGCGAGGCCCGGGAGGTGGACTTCACCGGCCCTTCGCCGTCCCGCATCAGGGCGCGGATGGCGGTGGGGGCGGTGTAGAAGATCTCGACCTTGTGCTTGTCCACCACCTGCCAGAACCGGGAATTGTCCGGCCAGCTGGGCACCCCCTCGAAGATCAGGCTGGTCGCCCCGTTCGCCAGCGGCCCATAGACCACGTAGGAGTGGCCGGTCACCCAGCCCACGTCGGCCGTGCACCAGAAGACCTCGCCCGGCCTGTAGTCGAAGACCAGTTCATGGGTGTGCGAGGCCCAGACCAGGTAGCCGCCCGTGGTGTGCAGGACGCCCTTGGGCTTACCCGTCGAGCCGGAGGTGTAGAGGATGAAGAGCGGGTCCTCGGCGCCCATCTCCGCGGGCGGGCAGTCGGCCGGGGCCGCCGCCACCTCGTCGTGGTACCAGAGGTCGCGCCCCGCCTCCCAGGCGACCGTGCCGCCGGTGCGCCGGACGACCAGCACGTTCTTCACCGTCGGGCAGGTCCGGAGCGCCGCGTCGGCGTTGACCTTCAGCGGCACCTTGCGGCCGCCGCGCAGGCCCTCGTCCGCGGTGATGAGGAAGTTCGACTCGCAGCCGGGCGGCAGGTCGGCGAGGCGGCGCGGGCTGCCGTCGCGCATGACCAGCGCGTCGCGGGGATCGCCGCGCTCCAGCACGCAGCCCAGCGCGAAGCCGGGCGGCAGCACGCCGGGAAGGTCCTTGGTGGAATGCACCGCGACGTCGATGCGGCGCTCGGCCAGGGCCTCCTCGAGCTCCTTCGTGAACAGGCCCTTGCCGCCGATCGCGGAGAGCGGGCGGTCCTGGATGCGGTCGCCCGTGGTCCTGATCACCACGGTCTCGATGGCGCCGGGCGCGGAAAGCCCGGGCCACGCGCCGGCCAGCGCCTCGGCGACGAGCCGGGTCTGGGCGAGCGCCAGCTGCGAGCCGCGCGTTCCAAGGCGAAGCAGGGGTAGTGTCATGGCGGCCCCCTTTAACAGGGCCGGGCCGTCGTCGCCACATCGCGTTGGGCCATTCCCGGGGCGATCGCGCCGGTCCCGCGCGCGCATTGCCCCCGCCGGGAGCGTGGATTATTACTCGACGCACGCGGGACAGGAGTTCCCGTCGACAAGCCTCGAGGGAGACACGCCATGTCGGAAGGGAACCTCTTTCCCGTCGCGAAGGAACATGCCGCGCGCGCCTGGGTCGACGCCGCGAAGTACGAGTCGATGTACGCGCACTCCCTCAAGGACCCCGTCGGCTTCTGGGCCCAGCAGGGCCGCCGCCTCGACTGGATGAGGCCCTACACGCAGGTGAAGGACGTCTCCTTCGACGCCAGCGACCTGCATGTCCGCTGGTTCCACGACGGGACGCTCAACGTCTCCGCGAACTGCATCGACCGCCACCTCGCCAGCCGCGGCGACCAGGTCGCCAT
>JBJTFE010000075.1:0-6849 GCA_046093265.1 Phenylobacterium sp.
GGGCAGGACCCCGCCCAGGAACTCGGGCGTGCTTCGGGTCACGGTCCGAGCGGTCACCGGCGAGACGCTGCCCACCGCCGCCGCCGGCGTGCCGGGCGGCATCAGGGCGATCGGGTCATTGCCGGTGTTGCGGGCCAGGAAATAGCGGTTCCAGGAGTCCGTGTCGGTCGCAAGGACCATGTTGTGGCTGTCGTTCCCACCGAAGAGGAAGATGCAGACAAGGGCCTTGTAGCCAGTGGGGGCGGACTGGGCCGCCACCGAACCCAGGGTCGCCATCTGGAGGGCGAAGGGCGCGGCGACCCCAAGGGGCGCCGCCGCGGCCATCATCTTCAGAAAATGCCGCCGGGACGCAGGGGAGTGGCGCATCAGACGGGGCTCCTCATTTCTGGACCAGGTATTCGGGCGAGGTCATGACGATCAGGAGCGCGGCCTTGACCCGGTTGGTCCGGGCCTGGGCCGCCTGGGTCACATCGGTTGACGAGACGGCGTACGAACTCACGGAGTCGATGACGCGCTTGCGCAGCGCCGCACTCATCTGCCCGGACAGCAGCACGCGGTTGAGACGATCCGCAAGCTGGTCGGGCTTCTCGGCGAGCAGGATCTCGTTGGAGGTCGAAAGGCGAACGTCATTGCCCACTCCGAGGCCGGTATTCACCACCTGGGTGATGGTGTTCACGTACCCCGCATTCGTGACCTCGTTGACGATCTGGAACTCAGGGGCGGCCAAACTCCGTCCTCCGAGCGCCGTCGTCGCCGGCGGGACATATCCCGGCCGCCAGAAGTTGAAGACCGAGGAGGCGTTGAGGGGAGATTGCCCCAGCGAGGTGCTGGCGCTGGTCGACCGGACCTGCCACTTGCCGGTCGTCGAGGTGCTGTTGAAGGCCCGGAGCATGTGGGTCATGCGAAGGACCGGCTCGCGCAGCTTGCCATAGGCCGGGTCCGAGGCCACCGAAGCCGACCGCGCCTCCGGGTCCATGAGGATGGCGGTGATGACGGCCGCCATGTCGCCGCGCACGCCCGCCCCGTTGTTGTTGAATACGCCCGCCACACGCTGGACATAGGTTGGCGAAGGATTGCTGGTCACCAGCCTCTGGATCAGCTGCCGCGAGATGAACGGCCCCGTATTGGGGTGGTTGAACAGGGTGTCGAGGGCGACTTTCAGGTCGCCGGGCCCGTCAACCGTCGTCGAGGCGGGGATGGTCACCCCCAGGAAGCTCTTCTGCGAGGTCGAGTGATGCTGGGCGTAAAGGATCATCGGCCGGATCGCTGAGTCCGGATCCCGCGCACCGCCAAAGAAGGTGTTGTTGGTCGGGGTCGGGCTGTACCAGGACCAGCCGGTGAAGACCCGGGCGAGGCCGGAAATGTCAGCCTGGGTATAGGCCGCGACGGGCCTGCCGTTGAGGTCGAGTTTGGGGGTGCCATCCGTGTTCAGCTGGAACAGGCCGATCGTCATCAGCTGCATGACTTCCCGGGCGTAGTTCTCGTCCGGCGTTCGGGTCCCGGCTGCGTCTTCCTTCACATTACCCAGGTAGGTCAGGTATCGCCCCATCATGGGGTGCAGGGTCACCGCCTGAAGCAGGTCACGGTAATTGCCGAAGGCATTGGCCGTCAGCATGTCGTAATAGGACCCCGCGCCACGGGGATCGATGCCATCGGCGCCCGCAGAGATGACGAAGATCTGGGAATAGGCGAAGGCGACCCTCTGGCGGAGCTGGTCGGGGCTGTTCACAGCCGTACGCCACCAGGAGTCGTAGAAGAGCTCGGGAAAGAGCTGGGCCGTCGGCGTGGTCTGCCTCAGTTCCTCCAGGCGGGTTTCCAGGAAGGCCTGGTGGGTCGGGGTTGAGGCTGGCGCGCTGATCTGGCTCCGGATCCAGGCCTCGATGGTCGCTGCCCGCACCTGCTCGATATCCGCGTCCGTGGCCCCGAAGGTGGCTTGGGAGAGAAGTCGGCCAGCCTCAGCCTCGGTCGGAGGCGGAGTGGGCGCCGGTCCCGCACCTGTCGATCCTCCGCCGCCACCGCCACCGCCGCAGGCGGCGAGGAACAAGGCGAGGACCAGGCTGGTCCAGAGTCTTCCGATGATCCTTCCCCCCATCACCAATCCCCAGCACCCGGGGGAACGGTGTCCCTCAGCCGGTTACCGCACTGTTTCGCAGAACACTGAAGACAACATTAGCCCTTCCCCAAGGTCAATCGATTCCCGCCCTAGGCGGGGGAAAGGCGCAGGCCAGAGGGCCCCCGATCAATGCGCCAGGTTCCCAGGACCTCAGCCCGGTGGCCGGGCCGCGCCAGGTCGGGGGTGGACAGGAAGATGGCGCGGCCACCGGAACGCCCTAGCTCGACCCGGACATAGCCCTGGTGCAGGCCGTCAGTCCAAAGCACCTCGGGGTTGTGGTCGGCGAAGGCCTTGTCGAGCCGGGCGGCCGTTGCTGGGCCGAAGCCGCTCTCCACGAAGTCGCCCGGAGAGGTGACGCCTGCGGTCCCGATCTCGACACCCGCGTTCCGGCCCTGGGCGTCCGCCAGCTGGTTGGCCCAGAAGCTGTGGCTGTCGCCGGTGAGGAAGATCAGGTCCGTCGCGCCGGCCTCGCGGGCGGAGTCGTAGAAACGTTCCCGCGCCCAGGCGTACCCGTCCCAGGTGTCAGGATAGAAGGGCAGGTTCCATCGCCCCTTCCAGGCGAGAACCGCGGCGGCGGGGTTGGACAGGTCCGGGATCAGGCCGAGGGCGACGACGTCAGGCACGCGGGTCCGGGCGATCGGCATGGGATTGCCGATCAGCCGCCAGGGCTGCCCGGCCGCGACGGAGGCGCGCAAGGCGACGACGAGGTCCGCCTCCTGGTCCGGGCCAATCAGCCGCCGGCCGGGGGCGCCGATCGTCTCGCGCTCGAGGGCCTCGGCGTCCTGCCGGCTGGTCACCTTGTCGCGCCAGTCCGCATAGTCGACCTGCAGGGCCCTGGCGGTGTGCCGGGTCTCCAGGGTGCAGAGGGTGGCCAGATCACCGAACACATAGGTGCGCCAGAACTGGGCGCGGTTCCGGCCCGGCGCAGGATCACGGATGGGCATCCACTCGTAATAGGCCTGGAGGGCGGCCTCGCGGCGGGAGGCCCAGTCGCCCTCGGTCGCCGGCTGGTGGTTCTCGGCCCCGCCCGTCCAGGGATTGTTGGCGCTCTCGTGGTCGTCCCAGCAGCACAGGAGCGGCTTTGCGGCGAGCATGGCGCGGGAGCCGGCGTCGGTCTTGTACTGGGCGTGCCGGGCCCGGTAGTCGGACAGGGTCACGATCTCCCCCGCCGGTTCATGGACCCGGCCGATGCGCCGGGCGGTCTCCGCCCCCCAGCCGTCGGCGGCGTACTCGTAGATGTAGTCGCCGGTGTGCAGGACGACATCCACCGCCGCATCCCGGGCGATGGCCGCGTAGGCGTTGAAGCAGCCGAAGGCGTAGTTGGAGCAGGACACCAGGGCGAGACCCAGCCGGTCCAGCCGCCCGGTGGGGAGGGTTCGGGTCCGGCCGGCGGAGGAGGTCTCGCCGAGGGCGTGGAACCGGTAATGGTAGCGGCCGCCGGGCTGGAGGCCCGAGGCCAGGACCTTGACGGTGAAATCGCGGTCCGGGCCCGTCCAGAGCCGGCCGGCCTGGACCGTGCGGGTAAAGGCGGCGTCTTGAGCCAGCTCCCAGTCGACCTCGACGGGTTCACTGGCCGTGACCCGGGTCCAGAGGACCAGGCTGGTGGCGTCAGGATCGCCGCTGGCCACGCCGTGCCGGAAGACCTGTTCCGGATTCGCCTGGGCGGCGGCTACCGGATTGGACGCGAGGGCGAGGGCCGAGACGGACAGGCCCGCGAGGGTCTCGCGGCGAGTAGGGAATCCCTGGGTCATGCGTGCTCCGAACCCGTGCGGTCGACTCGCGCAGTGTGATCTGGAACTGTGTCGTTTGGACGAAGGACGCTCCCTAGGCGCCGACCCAGTTCCCGTGGAAGCCGAAGGGCACCCTGCGGGGAACCTTCGCCACCGCGACGGGCCCGCGGTCGACGTCCGAAGCATCGAGCACCACAAGGTCGGACCGGTTCTCGGCCGCGCGCCAGACCACGGCGGTCAGCCAGCCATCGCCCTCCGGGGCGGTGTCGGACCGTGGAACGAAGACGGGTTCGGAAACCTGGTCGCCGGGCTCGAAGGTGCAGACCTTCCGGGCGCCGGTCTTCAGGTCGATGTGGGCGATGGCGTTCATCTTGACCGACTTCGCCCCGGTGGTGTCCGCGGCGTAGTAGCCGTGGCGGTAGGCAAGGCCCGCAAACCGCTCGTCCAGCCGCGGGAACTCCGAATCGAGGTCGTCGATCGGCGTCTCCTTCACCTGGTCGGTGGCGCCGGTCAGGTCGAACTCCCAGCGGGTCAGGCGGGCGCCGCTGCGCGAGCCGGGCCGGCCGTCGGCCAGGGGGAAGAGCGGGGCTGCGCCATACAGGCAGACCTCGGCCACGATCTTTCCGTCCGCCTCGTAGGCGTTCATCGGATGGAAGACATAGCCCGGCTGGGTGGTGAACCAGCGGATGCGTGAAGGATCTTCTCCCCGCTTCATCAGGCCGACATATGAGGGCTTGTCGGGCTCCCAGGCATAGCCCGGCAGACCCTTCATGGCGCGCTCCAGGCTGCCGGTCAGCGGCATGACGGGGAAGAGGACATAGTTCTCGGTCACCAGGAAGTCGTGCACCATGGCCGAGTAGGGCGCCTCGAAGTCGGTGCGGCGCACAACCTTGCCGGCGGCGTCCGTGACTCCGTAGCTCATGGTGGTGGAGAAGGGGTGGGGCCCGACGCCATAGCCGAACCAGATCATCTCGCCGGTCTTCGGATCCAGCTTCGGATGGGCCGTCACCCGGCCCCCGTACTCGGCGGCGTAACCCCGGGGCTCCAGGGTGTCGCGATCAATCTCGAAGGGCTGGTGGCCTTCTTCCAGGGCCAGGAGCCGGCCGGCATGGAAGAGGATGTTGGTGTTGGCCACGCCGCTGTCCTGGCCCGCTGCAAGCGGATCATTCAGCATGGGGTTGAATCCGCCGAAGAGGGCGCGGCCGTGATGGCGCTCCAGCTCCCACTTGGGCGTACGCACATACCGGTTGCGGTAAGAGACCTTGCCATCGCCGACCCGGAAGGCGTGGACCATGCCGTCGCCGGTAAACCAGTGGTAATGCGGATCGAGGGGGTCGAACTGGGGGTTCGGACCTGTCCGGTAGAGGGCGCCCTTCAGGCCGGCCGGAAGGTCGCCGACCACCTCCAGCTCAAAATCGTCCTCGGATCGGACGGGTGCGAAGTTACCGGTCAAGTAGGGGTTGGTGCGGGTCTCTTCGCTCATCGGGGTCGCGCCTCGGCCAGATTACGATGTAAAGTGTTGAACCTTCCGGGCGAACGACGCAAGGCCGCTGTCCCGGAAGCCGCAAGATGGATGTCTGAATGCCCAGGGTCCTTACCGACGCCGACGTCGCCGATTTCCGGAGCCGCCTCTGCGCGGCCGCCGAGGACCTGTTCGCCGAGCACGGCATAGAGGCGGTCACCATGCGTCAACTGGCGGCGGCCCTCGGGGTCAGTCCGATGACGCCCTACCGCTACTTCCGGGACAAGGAAGAGATCATCGACGCTGTCAGGAGCAGCGCCTACAACCGATTCGCGGACGCCCTCGAGGCCGCGTTTGACGCCGAGAGCGATCCGATCGAAAGGTCCATCTCGGTGGGCCAGGCCTATCTGGACTTCGCCGTGAACAACGCGCGAGCCTACGCCCTGATGTTCGACCTCAAGGACATGAAGGCCCCTCCGTCGGCCGGGCTTCTCGCCGCGGGGGAGCGGGCGCGGGACTGCCAGTTCCGCCACGTCCGCGGCCTGATTGACGCCGGCCTCCTGGACGGGAATGCGACTGATTACGGGAATGTCTTCTGGGCCCTGGTCTATGGCCTCGCTGGACTGGTCCTCATCGGCCAGATTTCGCCGGAGGAGGGCCGCAGGCTGAACCGGCTCGCCTGCCTGGGAGCCATCGCCAAAGCCGCCCCTTGACCTCGCCGCCGCCAGGCGGTGGAGATGCCGGGCGAGCGCCAACCCCGGAGACGCCTGATGCCGACGCCCTTTGAAGTCCGCTGGAGCGAAGCCGAGGTCGAAGCCGTCCTGGCCCAGGTCCGCGCCTATCCCTGGCCTGTCGCCCCTCAGGTGGAGGACGGGTGGGCCTACGGCTGCGACGAGACCTGGCTCAGGTCCCTCTGCGCCTACTGGGCGGACGGATTCGACTGGCGGGCGGCGGTCGCCAACCTGAACCGGTTCCCCCAGTTCACCGCCCGGGTCGGGGATTTCGACCTGCACTACCTGCACGTGGTCGGCGAGGCGGGCGGCAAGCGGCCCCTGCTGATCACCCACGGCTGGCCCGGCTCGCACTTCGAGTTCTGGGGCGCCATCGAGAAGCTGGCCTATCCCAGCCGCTTCGGCGGCGGCCCGGCCGACGCCTTCGATCTCGTCATCCCCTCCCTCCCCGGCTTCGGGTTCTCGACGAAGCCGAAGCGGCCGATCGGCCAGAAGGCGACGGCGGCCCTCTTCAACCAGCTGATGACGGAGGTGCTGGGCTACCGGTCCTACCTGGCGCAGGGAGGCGACTGGGGCGGTCTCGTCACCTCCTGGCTGGGACACAATCACGGGGGGAATGTCCGGGCCATCCACCTCAACATGATCGGCTTCCGGCCCCATGGCGGGCCGACCAGCGAGGCCGAGATCGCCTGGATTACGCGCCAGGGCCAGATGATGGAGCTGATGGGCGCCTATTTCCGCCTGCAGGCCTCGAAACCCCAGTCCATCGCCTGGATGGCGGCGGGCAATCCGGTGGGCCAGGCGGCCTGGATC
>JBJTFE010000076.1:0-5971 GCA_046093265.1 Phenylobacterium sp.
GACTTCTCCCAGCTGACCGTCCCGATTGATCTGGCTATCCAGGTCTACAAGTCGGGTATCCCGCCGGAGTTCCTTGTCGAAATGGGCCGGCGCGCGATCGCCGCACCCAATATCGACATGGTCGGGCTGCACGTGCATCAAGGCCGCCATCACGCCAGTCTCTGGTTCTGGGAAGGCCTGATGTCCCGCTTCGGGAAGCTGGCGGGTGAGCTCATCTCCGCCTGGGACGGTTGGCAACCCCAGGAGATCGACATCGGCGGCGGCTGGCCGAGCCCGCGGGACCCGCTGAACGAGGAACTGCCGCGTTCGGAATTCGTCCTGACAGCACTCTGCTTTCCGCTGCTCGCGGGATTGCGCGGACGGGGCGCCCGTGTCTGCCACCGAGCCCTGGCCAGACTTGTGACGGTGCTGTCCTCGCATCGGTTCCGCGCGCCTCCGCCCACGATTGAACAGTACGCGGCCACCGCCGTGCGGACGCTGCGGCGCGAACTGCATGCCGCGCACGTGCCGACGGCGGGGGTGCGCCTGCAAATCGAACCCGGCAGGTCGATGTATGGCGATGCGGGCATTCATCTGGCGCGGGTCAAGGCCGTCAAACGACAGACCCGGCCCTTCCCCTATGCTTGGGTGCTGACGGACACCACGACCTTCTTTCTTGCCGGCGGGCACTTTGAACGCAGCCGCTTCCGGCACCTGGTCGCGAACAAGGCCGATCGACCCGACTGCATGACCGCCGATCTTGTCGGGCATTCGTGCTTCGCAGACCAGATCGTTCTCGGCGCCCAGCTTCCGGAAGTCGTCGCGGGTGACGTGATCGCCCTTCTCGAGACCGGGGCCTACCAGGAGTCGAGTGCGTCGAACTTCAATGCGCTAGGCCGACCCGCTACGGTGATGGTGTGCGGCGATCAGGCCGATGTGGTGCGGAGGGCCGAGACCGTGGAGGACGTCTACCGGCGCGACCTGGTGCCCCCGCGGATGCTCCAGTTCCGGGACGCACACTCTGATCCGGTCGCGATGGAAGCGGACACCCGCCTGTGAGCCGCGATGTGTCGGGCCTCGTGCTGGTCGGGCTACAGTTGGCGACCGCGCTCGGAATTATCGTCTTCTGGGTTCGGTGGTTTCGCTCTGAGCACGATGAGTCGGCCTGGCCTCCGGGCTACAGGCAACATGAGCAGGCCTTCGTCCTGCCGGACGTCACAATGGCGATGCTGCTGGCCGCATCATCCCTGGCGAGCCTCGCCCGTCTGCCGCTCGGTTCGCCGCTCGCCCTGGTCGCGGCGGGGATGATGCTCTTTCTCGCCCTTATCGACCTCGCCTATTTCGCCCGACAGGGGATGTTCGCTGTCGCACGAGGCGGGGCCGGCAACGCCATTCTGGTCGGCTGGCTGCTGGCGCTTTCGCTGTCCATGATCCTGCATCACGTGTGATCCCCGGGGTTCACAAGGCTGGCGCGGCCCTCTGCGGCGACCCGGATTTGCCGCCCATCCTGCAATCGGTTAGAAGCGGCGACCTTTCCCGCAGAAGCGAGCCTCCTGCAGGTTTTCGACAGCGCCCCCAGACCGAAGGCATCCCATGGCGACTCCCACGACGCTCCCCCGAGGCGGCCAGATTTCCGGCACCGTCCTGTTCTACAATACGCCGGAGCCGCTTTCGCCCGAGCTGCACAAGGGAATGGGCGTCAATCGTCTGGACGGCCCCTTTGGCTTCGCCCGGACCGGTCACGCCGTACCGCTGACGGTGACAGAGTTCAGCATCGCCTGCCTGACCTTTCCGATCATCTTCGTCGGCGAGGACAAGACCCCTCTGGCGATCATGGGCCTCAACGCCGATCAGAACATGTTCCTGCGGGACGACGGCCTGTTCGATCCGGGCATTTATGTCCCGGCCTACATCCGTCGCTATCCCTTCGTCTTCGCCAATGACGACGTGGCCAAGCAGTCCATCCTCTGCATCGATCGCTCTGCGGAGTTCATTGTCGAAGGCGGCGATCTGCCCTTCTTTAACGAGGACGGCTCGCCCAGCGAGTACACCCAGAACTGCATCGAATTCTGCAACAACTACGAGGTCGAGCGTCAGAAGACCCTGGCCTTCGTCCAGCTGCTCAAGGATCTCGACCTGTTCGAGGTCAAGAAGGCCACCCATACGCCGGTCAATCCTGACGGGACGGTGGGAGAGACTCAGCAGATCGCCGAGTACTTCGGCGTCTCGGAGGAAAAGCTGAACGCCCTCCCTCATGATAAGTTCGCCGAGCTTCGCGACAACGGCGCTCTGCAGCAGATCTACGCCCACCTTATCAGCCTCTTCGGCTGGGACCGGCTGATCGCGCTGCAGATCTACAAGCTGTCCGAGGCGGCGGCCGCCCAGGCGGGATGACCCCTCGGGGGTGCAGCCCCCTACCGGGTGAAGACGCTGCGGGTCAGGCAGGAGAAGACCAGCCGTCCCGCCTCGTCGAGTAGGTCGTGCTGGGCGATGACGATGCCCTTGCCTTCTCCCACCGGGTCTTTGCCCATGATGGTCATCCGGGCCCGCAGGACTTCGCCGGCGGGCGGGTTACGCACCCAGCGAAGGGCGTCCACACCGAGGCGTTTGGTCTGTGGCCAGGCGATTGCGGAGACTCCGTCAAGCCGGCTCCAGATCGCGAAGACCATGGAGTCCGGTGCGCCGCGCTCTGCGGGCCACCCCGGAGCAAAGGCCTCGATGAAGGCTTCGAGCGCCCTGGCGTCGACCCGCACCTCTCCGAGCGAGGTCACCTGCCCGATCTCGATCTCGTCAAACCTGCCTAGCACGCACGCGTCTCCCTCTCGCGGTTTCAGCACCCCGGCGATCATGCGGCGGGGCGAGGACGAAATCGAGCCCCTGTGTCGCGTCCCTCCGGCGATTGCCTTGCAGCGGCCTGGGGCCATATTAGGCGCGCTCCCCGCCCGGTCGGCGATCGGGGCCAGCCCTCGGGGAAAACCATGCGCAAGAGACTGATCGCCTGCCTGGCGGCCCTGGTCGCACTCGTGGCCCTGGTTCCAATGTCCCCGGTCCGCGCTGCACCCGTCCGCACAGGGCACCTGACAGCTGAGCTGGTCGCCGCCGCCGAGGGCGCCCGGCCGGGCGGTGAGGTTCAAGTCGCCCTCCGCCAGGTCATCGACAAGGGGTGGCACACCTACTGGCGCAACTCCGGCGACTCCGGCGCGCCCACCGAGCTGACCTGGACCCTGCCCCAGGGATGGACGGCCGGCGACATCGTCTGGGCGCCGCCCTCCCGCAAGCCCATCGGGCCCCTGATGAATTATGGCTATGCGGGCGAGGTCCTCCTGCCGGTCGCTGTCCGGGTTCCCGCCAGCGCCCGTCCCGGCCAGACCGCCACCCTTCGGGTGCAGGCCGCCTTCCTCGTCTGCTCCGACGTCTGCATCCCCGAGGACGCCGACCTGTCGCTTACGCTCAAGGTGGTGTCGGGCGAGGCCTCGCCGGATCCGACCTGGGCGCCCAGAATTCAGGAAGCGCTGAATGCGGCGCCCAGACCCGACAGGGTCCGGGCGGTCCTGGCCGCCGGTTCCTCTGGCCTGAAGATGGCCGCCACCGGCGCAGACATCGCGGGCGGCGGTGCAAAAGACGTCTACTTCTTCCCCTACGCCGCCGGAGTCATCGATCACGCCGCGCCGCAGACGCTGGATCGCGGCCCTGAGGGCCTGACCCTGACCCTGAAGCCGGCCCCCGGCGCCGCTGCGCCGACCCGCCTGGCGGGCGTCCTGGCGGTGGATGGCCGGGTCTACGAGGTCCAGGCTGCGCCCGGCGCGCCGCCGGCCGGCGCAGCCGGCCTCGGGCCTCCGCCAGCATCCTCCAAGGCGCCCGGCGGGACCGGCGGCCTGGCCGGCGCGATCCTCTTCGCCTTCCTGGGCGGTCTTATCCTGAACCTCATGCCCTGCGTCTTCCCGGTCCTCGCCATGAAGGCCGCGTCCTTGGCGGGTCATGGCCATGACCGCGCCGCCGCCCGGGCGCAGGGTCTCGCCTTCCTCGCCGGAGTGATGGCCACCTTCCTCGGGCTCGCCGCCCTGCTTCTCGTTGTGCGGGCCGGCGGCGCCGCCGTGGGCTGGGGCTTCCAGCTCCAGTCGCCGCCGGTGGTAGCGGCCCTCGCTCTGCTGATGCTGGCGGTGGGGCTCAACATGTCTGGTCTCTTCGAGATTGGCGGCTCCCTTCAGGGGATTGGCGCGGGCGCCGCCAACCGGAACGGCGCGCTGGGCGCCTTCCTCACCGGGACCTTGGCCGTCGTGGTCGCCGCGCCCTGCACCGCCCCCTTCATGGCGCCCGCCCTGGGCTGGGCCATGACCCAGCCGGCGGCCCTATCCTTGGCGGTCTTTGCGGGCCTCGGCCTCGGCTTCGCCACTCCGTTTACCCTTGCGGCCCTCGCACCTGGCGTCCTGTCGCGCCTGCCCCGACCCGGGCCCTGGATGGACACCTTACGAAAGGTCCTGGCTTTCCCGATGTACGGGGCCGCCGCCTGGCTGGCCTGGGTGCTCGCCGTGCAGGCCGGTCCGGACCTGCTGGCCCGACTGATGGCGGCCGGCGTCGCCCTGGCCTTCGCCTGCTGGCTGGCGGGCCTTGCCCAGAAGCGCGCCAGCCTTGGCCAGCCGGCGCGCCTCCTCGGCGTCGCCGCCCTGTCCGTCGCCGCCCTGTCTGTTGCTGCAGCGGTCTGGCCGACCCCCGCCCAGGCGGTGGCCGAAAGTTCGGCGGGGACGGGGACGGACGCCTCGGGCCTGGCCTACGAGGCCTATTCGCCCGAGCGCCTCGCCGCCCTGCGGGCGGAGGGCCGGGCGGTCTTCGTCAACTACACAGCCGCCTGGTGCGTGACCTGCCAGGTCAACGAGCGCGTCGCCTTTTCCACCCGCACCGCGGCCGAGGCCTTTGCCGGGACTGGAACGGTCTACCTCAAGGCGGACTGGACCCGGCGGGACGCCATCATCGCCGAAGACCTGGCCCGTTTCGGACGAGCCGGGGTGCCGCTTTACGTGGTCTATCCCGCTGGCGGCGGCGAACCCGAGATCCTGCCCCAACTCCTGACCCCGGATATGGTCACGCGCGCGGTCCGGGCCGCAGCCCGCGGATGAGCGACTCCAAACAGGCCTGGGCGGCTCTGGAGGCCGCCGTCCGCGCCGACCCGCCTCTCCGACGGCTATTCGACCTTGAGCCTGACCGGGTCTCTCGCCTGACCTTCGAGGCCTGCGGCCTCTGTCTGGATCTCTCCAAGCAGCCCTGGTCCGCCGCCAGTTTCGCCGACGCCCTTGGTCTTGTCCGAGCCTCTGGCCTGGAAGCCGCCCGCGAGGCCCTGTTCGCCGGCGAGCGGCTCAATGCCTCCGAGGGGCGGGCGGCTTTGCACATGGCTCTTCGCAACCCGGCTGGCCGGGACTGGCGCGCCCTGGGACAGCCGGTGGCGGAGGACGTGGCGGCCGGGCTCGATGGGATGCTGTCCTTCGCGGGACAGGTCCGCGCCCATGGCGACATCGACGCCGTGGTCCACATCGGCATCGGCGGATCGGACCTCGGACCCCGCCTCGTCTGGGAGGCCCTGGCTCCGGTCTCGCCCGGCATCGACCTGCGGTTCGCCGCCAATGTCGATCCGTCCGAGATCACCGCCGCCCTCGCCGGCCTGGACCCAGCCCGGACCCTGGTGGTGGTGGTCTCCAAGACCTTCACCACCCAGGAAACCCGGTTCCACGCGCGCGCCGCCCGGGCCTGGCTGGAGGGTGCGCCGGGGGCGGACTCGCGCCTCGTCGCCGTCACCGCCGCACCCCAGGCCGCCATCGCCTTCGGCGTCGGCGCAGACCGGATTTTTCCGTTCGCCGAATGGGTCGGCGGACGGTTTTCCCTCTGGTCCGCCGTCGGCCTGTCCTGCGCCATCGCCCTGGGGCCCGAGGCCTTCCGCGACCTGCTGCGCGGCGCGGCGGAGATGGACGCCCACTTCCTCGGGACGCCCCCGGAACGGAAC
>JBJTFE010000077.1:0-2373 GCA_046093265.1 Phenylobacterium sp.
GGCTGGATCTTCACTTCTGCGGCGCTGGCCTCTGCGGCCGCCCTGACTGTAGGCGTGGCCAACGGGCGCTACCAGGCCGATCCCGGGCGGTATGAGGACGGGGTCATCCGGGCCGGCGCCATCGCCACCGTCTTCTGGGCCGTAGCACATTCGGAACTTGGGTAGGTCGTGGCCGCCTGCGGCGCATTTAGCACGCAGGCAGGCGGCCATGACCGGGCCGCAGAACCTCTTACAGTGGTTATTCCAACCACCACCAAAGAGGAGCAGCCTGACCATGGCCAAGGTACATTCTATCGCACAGGAAGCTGTGCTCGTCGCGATCGATATCTCGAAGAAACGCAATGACGTACTGATACAGATCCCGGGATCGACACGACGGCGGCGGCTGACCGTTCTCAACCAACGCGCTGAACATGACCGCTTCATAGATCAGCTGAAGTCATTTGAGCGACCTGTTCTCGCCGGCTTCGAAGCGACCGGCAATTATCACAGGGCACTGGCATGGCGCCTGGTCGATGCTGGGATCGAGACGCGCCTGATATCCTCGATGGCACTCGCTCGGCAGCGAGAAGCCATCCACAACGGATGGGACAAGAATGATCCAAAAGATGCTCAGGTCATCCTGCACATGCTGGCGACAGGCGTGAGCCAAACCTATCAGGACCCTCTCGCTGCAGGTCTTGCCGATATTCAAGGAGCTTCCAAGACGCATGAAGCCGTATCGCGGGCAAAGACGCAGACCATTCACCGGATTCTGACGCATTACCTTCCACTCTATTTTCCCGAGATTGAGCGGTTCCTTAACAGCTCCAGGCGCGATTGGTTCTTTGCCCTGTTGGAGAAGTTTCCAACGCCGGCGTCGATCACGGCCTTGTCTCCGGAAGACTTCTCGATGGCAGTCTGGGACATTGTCGGCAAGAAGACCTCAAAAGCGAGATTAATTAACGACATCTACGAAACAGCAAGAGAATCAATCGGCTTGCCTATCCCAATCGACAGCAAAGCGATCGCAATGTTCCGAATGGTACTGGCAGAGGCGCGCAACCTGAACCGTCAGCGCGACGCGATCGAGGCGGAATCTGAAGCGCTGCTGGGCGGAACTCGTGATTATGAAGCTCTCAAACAGATCCCAGGTATTGGCCCGATCATCTCATTGACCACTCTAGAGCGTTTCCTGATCTGATTGAATCGTTGGGGATTCCCATGAGGAGCGGTTTCTGATTCACCCTTTCGACCGGGTATGGAGGCCGGGAGGGATGAGCAAGGCGCTGTCGATGGACCTGCGGGAGCGGGTGTTGGGTGCGATCGCTGCGGGGGCGTCGTGTCGGGAGGCGGCGGCGCGGTTCGGGGTCAGCGCGGCCAGCGCCATTCGCTGGCGTCAGCGGCAAAAGGCGCAAGGGTCCGCCCGTCCCGGTCCGCTGGGCGGAGACCGCAGGTCGCAGCACATGGAAGGTCATGCGGAGACGATCCTGGGCCTGCTGAAGGCCCGACCGGACGCGACCCTAGCGGAACTTCAGGCCGCTCTGGCCGAACGGGGCGTGGCGGCCAGTTCTTCGGGGCTGTGGCGCTTCTTCCAGTGTCGCCGGATCACGCTCAAAAAAAGTCGGCCCATGCGGACGAGCAGAACCGCCCCGACATCCTGAAGCGGAGGCGGGCCTGGTTCGACGGCCAGGTCGATCTCGATCCCGAGCGGCTGGTGTTCATCGATGAAACCGGAGCGTCCACAAAGATGGGCCGCCTGCACGGGCGCGCGCCGCGCGGGGAAAGGCTGCGCATGGGGCTGCCGCACGGCCACTGGAAAACCACCACCTTCGTCGGCGCCCTGCGCCTGACCGGCATGACCGCCCCCATGGTCCTGGACGGCCCCATGAACGGCGCCGCCTTCCACGCCTATGTGGAGCAGGTCCTGGTCCCAACCCTGAAGCCCGGCGACATCGTCGTCATGGACAACCTGCCTGCCCACAAGGGCGCTGCCGTCCGCACCGCCATCGAGGCCGCCGGAGCCCGGTTGCTGTTCCTTCCGCCCTACAGTCCCGACTTCAACCCCATCGAGAACGCCTTCGCCAAGTTCAAGGCCGCCCTGAGAAAGGCCGCTGCCCGCACCGTCGACACCCTCTGGGACGCCATCGCCCGGATCATCCAGACCTTCTCCCCCCAAGAATGCCGGAACTACTTCTCCGCCGCCGGATATGATGCAGACTGATCGGAAAATGCTCTAGATGTTTGGTCCCCGAGTTTGATGGTGCATTATCCATGCAGGAATGGAAGGATGCATTATGGGCCAAGTTCTTCACGGGAGCGCCAGCACGACAGCGGCAATCCGTCGAGCAATACAAAATAGTCAAGAGAGCCTGAGGACGCTGGCCAAGCGTC
>JBJTFE010000078.1:0-2644 GCA_046093265.1 Phenylobacterium sp.
GGCATAGCGCGGGGCGCCCGTCACGCCCGCCAGCACCTCCTGCTCTCGCAGGGGGATGCCCAGCTTCTCGTAGGTCTTCAGAAGCTCGGGATCGACCTCGTCCAGGCTGGCCGGGCCGTTCCCGGTCTTCGGCGCGGCGTAATAAGTCGCATCCTGATAATCGATGGGCGGGAAGCTGACCCGGGCCCACTCCGGCGACTCCATGGCGCTCCAGCGCTCGAGGGCCTCGAGGCGCCAGGCCAGCATCCAGTCGGGCTCATCCTTCTTGCGCGAGATGAAGGCGACGGTGTCCCGGTCCAGGCCCCTCGGCGCGAACTCCTGTTCGATCTCTGTGACGAAGCCGTGCTCGTACTTCTCGAGCCCGGCGACCTGCTCCACGGTGTCCTTGACGGCGGGCATCTGTCTGCTCCTCAGGCCGCAGCCGGGTGTTGGCGGGACTCCCGCCGGGTCTTCAGATCGATCCAGGCGTCGGCGGCAGCCCGCCAGTCCTCGGGCCTTGTGGACCAGCCGCCGCTGAGGCGAATGGCCGATCCGGCCAGTTCTTCCAGTCCCATGGCTTCCAGCACGCGGCTTGGCCGAACCTTGCCGCTGGAGCAGGCCGCACCCGCGCTGACCCTCACGCCGGCCAGGTCAAGGCCCATCACCTGCACTTCGGATGAAAGGCCCGGCGCAGCAATGCACAGCACATCCGGAAGCCGGGGCGCCCCGGCGCCGACGATCACCGCACCCGCCCGGGCGAATTCTGACTCGGCAAGGTCGCGCGGGCCAGGATCGGCCGCCGGCGCAGTCAGGGCCGCCTCCGCCGCCGCGCCGAAGCCTGCGGCGCCGATCAGGTTCTGAGTGCCCGCGCGGCGGCCCTGCTCCTGTCCGCCGCCGGGCATGTCGCGCGTGATGCGCGAGCGCGGCCCGGCGACCAGGGCGCCGATCCCCTGCGGCCCGCCCAGCTTGTGGGCGGAAAGCGCCAGGGTGTCGGCGCCGAAGAGGTTCAGCCCCAAAGGGATGCGTCCCGCCGCCTGGACCGCGTCGACATGAAGCCAGCCCCCCGCAGCGCGGACTCGCTCTGCGGCCTCCCGGACCGGCTGGATCACACCCGTCTCGTTGTTGGCGGCCATCAGGGCGAGGAAGACCGGGGCGCCGTCGCCGGCGTGTTCTTCAAGCTGCGCCTGCAGGGCGTCGAGGTCGAGGGTCCCATCCGGCAGGACCGGAACCTCAACCGCCTGCACGCCGCTCGCCAGGGCCGCCTCTCGGACACAATCGTGTTCTATGGCCGACACGAGGAGGCGACGGGCGCCCGCCGCGACCGCGCTGCGCACCGCCAGAACGTTGGCCTCGGTGCCGCCGCTGGTGAAGGTGACAGAGGCCGGCTTCGCGCCCGCCAGCCCGGCGACGCGCTCCCGGGCGGCCTCCAGGAGGGCCCGGGCGGCGCGCCCGTCGGCATGAACCGAGCTGGGATTGCCCGCCACGTCGAAGGCGGCGGTCATGGCGCTGCGCGCCTCGGGCCGCAGGGGCGAGGTGGCGCAATGATCCAGATAGACGCCGGCGGAGGTCATGCCGCCCTCCGTCGGGCGCTGACACGGCCCGCCACCACGTCTTCCAGCGAGACGGAGGCTAGCCAGGCCTCGATCTGCCGACCGGTCTCTTCCCAGAGATCATGGGTCAGGCAGCGCTCGCCCTTCCGCATGCACCCCGGTGACTTCGCGCCGCAACGGGTTGCGCGCAGAGGCTCGTCCACCGCCAGGACGATCTCGGCGATGGTGGTGGCCGAAGCGGCCCGGGCCAGCCGATATCCGCCGCCAGGACCCCGGTGACTCTGAACCAGCCCCTTCCGGCGAAGGCGCGCGAACAGCTGCTCAAGGTAGGACAGGGAAATCTCCTGGCGGGCGGCGATGTCGGACAGAGCCACCGCACGCTCCACCGCCTCCGCCTGCCTGCGGGCCAGGTCGGCCATGGCCATCACGGCGTATCGTCCCTTGGTGCTCAGTCGCATGTGCCTGACCTCAGAAGTCCCGCAATTTTTCGAGCCTTGCCGCCGACCGCTGTGCTAAAGCCGCCGCTTCGCGCAGCAGCCTTCCAGCACCGGCGACGGCGATCTAGGAAGACCAAGCGCGATAGTCAACTATTCGGGCTCCAATCGAGGAGGCGACATGCCAGAGGTGGTGCTTACCGGCGCGGCCGGCCGCATCGAGGGCCGTTACACTGCAGGCAAGACCGAGAATGCGCCGATCGCGCTGATCCTGCACCCGCACCCCCGCGCCGGCGGCCAGATGAATCATCCGGTGGCCGTCCAGTTGTTCCACCTGTTCATGAAGCGGGGCTTTTCCGTCCTGCGCTTCAACTTTCGCGGCGTCGGCCGCAGCCAGGGAGAATTCGACTCCGGCATCGGCGAGCTCGCGGACGCCGCCACCGCCCTCGACTGGCTGCAGGCCACCAATCCTTCGGCGGCTCAATGCTGGGTGGCCGGTTTCGACTTCGGCGCCTGGATCGGCATGCAGCTGCTGATGCGCCGGCCGGAGACCGACGGCTTCATCTCGGTCTCGCCACCGACCAACATGTACGACTTCAGCTTCCTGGCGCCCTGCCCGGCCTCAGGCATGATGCTGCATGGCGGGGCCGACACGGTGACTCCCCCTCAGGACGTCGAGAA
>JBJTFE010000079.1:0-10030 GCA_046093265.1 Phenylobacterium sp.
TAGACCAGCTTGGCGTTCGGGATGACCTCGCGGATCCGGTCCATCATGCTGGCGATCTGCTCGACGTGCGGCTTCTCGGTCTCGATCCACAGCAGGTCCGCGCCGTTCTGCAGCGAGGTGATGGAGTCGAGGACGCAGCGGTCCGCCCCGGTGCCTTCCCGGAACTGGAAGAGGTTGGAGGGCAGGCGCTTGGGCCGCATCAGCTTGCCGTCGCGGGTGATCAACACGTCGCCCGGGTTGCACTGGGCGGGGGTGACTTCCTCGCAGTCGAGGAAGGAATTGTACTGGTCGCCGATGTCGCCGGGCGTGTGGCTGACGGCGATCTGCTTGGTCAGGCCGGCGCCCAGGCTGTCGGTCCGGGTGACGATGATCCCGTCCTCGACGCCCAGCTCCATGAAGGCGTAGCGGCAGGCGCGGACCTTGGCGAGGAAGTCCTCGTGCGGGACGGTGACCTTGCCGTCCTGGTGGCCGCACTGCTTCTCGTCGGAAACCTGGTTCTCGATCTGCAGGGCGCAGGCGCCCGCCTCGATCATCTTCTTGGCCAGGAGATAGGTGGCTTCTGCGTTACCGAAGCCGGCGTCGATGTCGGCGATGATCGGCACGACGTGGGTCTGGTAGCCGTCGATGGCCTTGATGATCGAGCCTTCCTTGGCCTTGTCGCCGGCGGCGCGGGCCGCGTCGAGGTCCCGGAACATCATGCCGAGCTCGCGGGCGTCAGCCTGCTTCAGGAAGGTGTAGAGCTCTTCAATCAGGGCCGGCACGGAGGTCTTCTCGTGCATGGACTGGTCCGGCAGGGGGCCGAAGTCCGAGCGCAGGGCGGCGACCATCCAGCCCGACAGGTAGAGGTACTTCCGGTCGGTGGTCCCGAAGTGCTTCTTGATAGAGATC
The DNA here is from genome assembly GCA_046093265.1 of Phenylobacterium sp. GTDB lineage: Bacteria > Pseudomonadota > Alphaproteobacteria > Caulobacterales > Caulobacteraceae > Phenylobacterium. Next base: position 889 of record JBJTFE010000079.1, read on the forward strand.
AGCTTCTGCTGGCCGATGAAGCCGTGCCAGCAGCCCAGGGACTGGGTGTAGTTGGCCGGGTCCGCGTCATAGGCGGCCATGTCCTTGCGCATGATGGCGGCGGTGTAGCGGGCGATATCGAGGCCGGTGCGGAACCGGTTCTGCACCTGCATCCGCACGACAGACTCGGCGCTGATGCCGTCCCACGTGCCCTTCTTGCTGCGGATGAGCTTTTCGACCTTCTGGATATCGTCCTGGTACGACATGGCCTTAGAATCCCTTGCTTGCCGGGCGCCCGCCACACGGGGCCTTCAGCGGCATGGCCTCTGACGCAGGACGACCGCGGACGCGAGTCCCCGCGAAGTCGATCTGTCAGACTTTACAAGCCAGACTTGTAATGTTGTAAGACTCCGACTCTGCGGAGGTCCCGGCCATGCCCAGCGAACGTCGCCTCTATGTCGGCCCCAGCCTGCGCCGGTTGCGGCGGGACCTGGGCCTGACCCAGTCCGACATGGCCCAGGACCTGGAGGTCTCAGCCTCCTACATCGCCCTCCTGGAGCGCAACCACCGGCCGCTCAGCGCCGAGATGCTGGTGCGCCTCGCCCAGACCTACCGGCTGGACGTCGCCGCCCTGGCGGCGGAGAGCGGCGACGACTCCGCCCGGCTGCAGGCCGCCCTGCGCGATCCGATGTTCGGCGGCATCGAACTGAAGGCTCTCGAGGTTGCTGACGCGGCGGCCAACTTCCCGGGCGTGACGGAGGCCTTCCTGCGCCTCTACACCGCCTACCGCGAGGAGCAGCTGGCCCTTGCCGACCGCAGCGTCGACGGACGCGAGGGCGAGGACGCCTCCGACCCGGTCGCCGAGTCCCGCCGCTTCCTGGCCGCCCGGCGCAACAGCTTCCCGGGCCTCGACGACGCCGCCGAGCGCCTGGCCCAGGCCGTGGCCGGCAACGAGGGCCTGGCGGGTCACCTCAAGGCCCGGCACGGCCTGCGCGTACGTCGCCTGCCGCCGGACGTGATGACCGGCGCCACCCGCCGGCTGGACCGGCACCGGCGCGAGGTCCTGCTGGACGACACCCTCGACGGCGCCAGCCAGTCCTTCCAGCTGGCGCTCCAGACGGCCTACCTGGAGCTGGAGGCCGAGATCGGCGAGGTCCTTGCGGAAGGCGCCTTCGAGACCGAGGGCGGCCAGCGCCTGACCTGGCGGGCCCTGGCCAGCTATGCCGCCGCCGCCCTCCTGATGCCCTACACCGCCTTCGCGCGGGCGGCGGAGGCGCGGCGGTACGACGTCGAGGCCCTAGCTCGGCAGTTCGGCGCCAGCTTCGAACAGACCGCCCACCGGCTGACCACCCTGCAGAAGCCCGGCCAGGAGCGGGTGCCCTTCTTCTTCATCCGCGTCGACGAGGCCGGCAACGTCTCCAAGCGGCTCGACGGCGCGGGCTTCCCCTTCGCCCGGCACGGGGGCGGCTGCCCGCTGTGGAGCGTTCACCAGGCCTTCCGGACCCCGCGCCAGATCGTCACCCAGTGGCTGGAGCTGCCCGACGGACAGAAGTTCTTCTCCATCGCCCGGACGGTGACCGCCGGCGGCGGCGGCTTCGGGGCGCCGCGGATCGAGCGGGCCATCGCCCTGGGCTGCGCCGAGGAGCACGCCCACCGGCTGGTCTACGCCGCCGACCACCGGGGCGGAGGGCCCGAGCAGGCCACCCCCATCGGCGTCACCTGCCGGCTCTGCCACCGGGCCGAGTGCGCCGCACGCTCGGCCCCGCCCATCGGCCGCCAGATCCTGCCGGACGACTACCGCCGCACCCTGGCCCCCTTCGGCTTCTCGGACGCCTGAGGCCTCCCGACCCCATTGAAGCGTCGGCCTGCGCAGAGTATGGGGGCGCCGCTGCGGCAGGGTCCGCAGCCGCGCAGGGACTCAGGCCTGCGCCCGGATCTGAAAGGTCGGTATGTCATGCAGGTCAGCCCTTCCCTCGCCGTCGCGGATCTTCTCCACGCCTTCGTGGAACAGGAACTCCTGCCCGGGACGGGTGTGGAGCCAGCCCGCTTCTGGGCTTCGCTCGAGGCGATCCTGAAGGACTTCCAGCCGCGCAACCGCGCCCTGCTGGAACGCCGCGACGCCCTGCAGGCGCAGACTAACGCCTGGTGGAAGGACCGCAGGGGCCAGGCCTTCGACCTCGCCGCCCAGACCGAGTTCCTGACCCGGATCGGCTATCTCCTGCCCGAGCCCGCCCCCTTCACCATCGGCACCGCAAATGTCGACGCCGAGATCGCCCGGATCGCCGGACCCCAGCTGGTCGTCCCGGTTTCGAACGGCCGGTACGCCCTGAACGCCGCCAACGCCCGGTGGGGCAGCCTCTACGACGCCCTCTACGGCACCGACGCCCTGGAGCCGCCGACGGGCGGCAAGGGCTATGACCCGGCGCGCGGCGGCAAGGTGATCGCCTACGCCCGGGGCGTCCTCGACCGCGCCGCGCCCCTCGCCGGCGCCCCGCATGCCGACGCGGCGGCCTACGCCATCGACGGAGACGCCCTGTTCGTGACCCTGACCTCGGGCGGCAAGGCGGCCCTGGCCGATCCCGCCCAGTTGGCCGGCTGGCGCGGCGAGCCGTCGGCGCCGACCGCCGTCCTCCTGCGCCATAACGGCCTGCACCTGGAGATCCAGGTCGACCGGACCCACAATGTCGGCAAGGACGATGCGGCCGGCGTGGCCGACGTCCTTATGGAATCCGCCCTCACCGCCATCCAGGACTGCGAGGACTCCGTCGCCGCCGTCGACGCCGAGGACAAGACCGGCGTCTATCGCAACTGGCTGGGCCTGATGCGCGGCGACCTGGCCGCCACCTTCGAGAAGGGCGGACGCACCGAGACCCGCCGCCTCGACGAGGACCGGCGCTATTCCGCTCCCGGCGGCGGCGAGATCGTGCTGCGCGGCCGCTCGCTCCTCCTCGTGCGCAATGTCGGCCACCACATGCTGACGGACATGGTCACCCTGGACGGGGCGTCGGTCTACGAGTCCGCCGTCGACGCCCTGGTCACCGTGGCCGCCGCCGTCCACGACCTGAAGGGCGCCCGCCGCAACAGCCCCGCCGGCTCGGTCTACGTCGTGAAGCCCAAGCTGCACGGCCCCGACGAAGTCGCCCTGGCGGTGAGCCTGTTCGACCAGGTCGAGGACGCCCTGGGCCTGGCCCGCAATACGGTCAAGCTGGGCATCATGGACGAGGAGCGCCGCACCAGCGCCAACCTCGCCGCCTGCATCGCCGTGGCGAAGGACCGGATCGTCTTCATCAACACCGGCTTCCTCGACCGCACGGGCGACGAGATCCACACAGCCATGGAGGCCGGGCCCATGGTCCGCAAGGACGCCATGAAGGCCGAGGGCTGGCTGGCCGCCTACGAGAAGCGCAATGTCGAGATCGGCCTCGCCGCCGGCTTTCCCGGCCGGGCGCAGATCGGCAAGGGCATGTGGGCCGCCCCGGACATGATGAAGGACATGCTGGCCGCCAAGGTCGGGCATCCGAAGGCCGGCGCCAACACCGCCTGGGTCCCCTCGCCCACCGCCGCCACCCTGCACGCCCTGCACTACCACGAGGTGGACGTCCCGGCCCTCCAGGCCAGCCTGGCCGGCGGCCCGCGCACGGGCCTCGACGCCCTGCTCACCCCGCCCCTCGCCCGATCGAACTGGCGCCCGGAAGAGGTGCAGCAGGAACTGGACAACAACGCCCAGGGCATCCTCGGCTATGTCGTCCGCTGGATCGACCAGGGGGTGGGTTGCTCCAAGGTGCCGGACATCCACGACGTCGGCCTGATGGAGGACCGCGCCACCCTGCGGATCTCCAGCCAGCACATCGCCAACTGGCTGCACCACGGCGTCTGCACCGAGGCCCAGGTCCGCGAGACCTTCGCCCGCATGGCGGCGGTGGTGGACGGCCAGAACGCTGGTGACGCGGCTTACTCGCCGATGGCCGGCCGCCCTGACAGCGTGGCCTTCCAGGCGGCGCTCGAGCTCGTCTTCGAGGGCCGCGCTCAGCCCAACGGCTACACCGAGCACGTCCTGACCCGCCGCCGCCGCGAGCGGAAGGCCCAGCTGGCGGGGTAAGGTGCGGCGCTCAGTCGGCGGCCGTGAATTCGCGCCCAACCGCGGCCAGAATTCTGGGCGGACGCCCGGCGCCTATGTATTCTGGGTGTAGACATTGTCCCTACAACATACTAGGGAAAAGGGGTCCCCGGAGTCCGGCTCCATGCCCGCCAAGACCTCTTCCCGCAGCGCGCGGCCGCGCGATCTAACACTGAACATCCGAACGGATTCGCGACGGCGTAACCTGATCGACAGGGCGGCGGAAGCCTTGGGGCAGACCCGGTCCGAGTTCATGCTGGCGGCCGCCTGCCGGGAAGCTGAGAGCGTGCTTCTCGACCAGCGCTTTTTTCTGGTCGATGAGGCGGTGTTCGCCGACTTCCAGGCGCGGATGGAGGGGGCGGCCCCGAACCCCGTTCTTTCCCAACTCCTCGACACCCCGCCGCCTTGGAAGGGCTGACGCCCCCGCGCGCCCTGGCCTCCGGGGACAGGGTCGAGGATTTCCGTTCGGGCGAGCCCGCCCTTGACGAATGGCTGGCTCGCCGCGCCCTTGCCAACGAGACCACCGGGGCCAGCCGCACCTTCGTGATCACTGACAGCAAAGGCGTGATCGGCTTCCACGCCCTGGCTACAGGCGCCGTCGCCTTGGCGGAAGCGCCGGGCCGGGTACGTCGAAACATGCCGGACCCCATCCCGGTCATTGTCCTGGCGCGAATGGCGGTGGACACCCGGTGGCGAGGTCGAGGCCTGGGGCGCGCCCTGGTCCGCGATGCGATCCTGAGGGCCTGCGCCGCCTCCGAGATCGTCGGCGTCAGGGCCCTGCTCGTGCACGCCAAGTCAGACGCAGCTCACCGATTCTACGTCGAGGCCTGCGGCTTCTCGCCCTCCCCCCTCGCGCCCATGACCCTGATGGTCAACCTGGCGGACGCCAGGGCGGCTCTGACGACTTCGGGCTGAGAATGGCCAGCGGCTGGGCGGCCCGAGCGCTATGCTTCATCCCGAAATGGCTGCGGCGGAGGACCGAAACGGCGTCAGTCGACAGTCACAACTCATCCTTAGGCGAGGGCGCCTCGTCTGCGGCGCGATCGAGGAAGACGAGCAGGTCTGAGGGCTGGGCGCCCTCGGCCTTCCCCTGCAGGAACTCGGCGGCCGTCTCCGTGACGCCCACCTTTTCCGCTACCGCCACGGCGATCCATTGGTTCAGGGAGACCCCATCTTCCTTCGCCAGGCGAGCTGCAGCCGCCTTGATCGATTGCGGGAGTTTGAGGGGGTAGGAGGTCTTGCTCATGACCACATTTCCTTCACGAAGGCGCCCGGGGTGATGACCCTTACGCCGAAATTCACGTCCACCCTCCGGAAGTCCCGAGGATTGTGTGTAATCAGGAGCGGTGACCTGCCATTCGCAGCCGCTTCAAGACCCATTTCGTCAGACGGATCAGGAAGCGTCGGCCGCCAGCGAAAGTGAACCTCAACCGCCTCGGACGCACTGGCGAACGCCCCCAGGAATCTCTGGATCTCGGCGGGCGTAAGCCCGTGGACGAGTTGGCGTTCCGGCCGGGTCAGGACCGCCTCGTACTCAAGCCAGCGCGGCGTGGTCACAACCGGGCGCAGGTCGCCCTGTGCGACACGCCGCAGGATAAGGTTGCTGGCTCCGGTTCGACTCCGGAGCGCGGCCACCAATACCGAGGTGTCTAGCCCAGCTCTTATCACATCTCAAAAGATGTCACATCTCCTGAGATATCACACTCTGAAGCGCTCACCGGTCTTGCGGAGGGATCTCCGCCCCTACCCCGCCAGAGCCCGCATGTAGGTCTGAAGGTCGAAATAGTCCTTCCAGAGGGCGACCTTGCCGTCCTTCAGATGGAAGACGCCGCAGCAGGGCAGTTCGATCCATTTCTCGCCGACGCGGATGCGGTCGACGCGCTCGGCCATCACGGTGTCGCCGTCGACGACAAGGGAAAGGACCTCCCAGCGGGTCTCAGCCCAGGGGCGGATGAAGCCGGCGATGAAGCCGCGGATGGTCTCCCGGCCCTGCACCGGGCCCGAGGGCATGTTGTGGTAGACCCCGTCCTCGGTGAACCAGCCGGCCAGTTCGTCGGGGTCGAGGCGGGGCCAGGCGTCGATGAAGGCGCGGACCAGGCTTGCAGCGTCGCTCATGCGGGGCTCCGGGGTTCGGGCGTTGGGGTCAGGCGGCGGGCGGGGTCGGAAGGGCCTTGCAGTTGCCCGCGACCGGACGCCCGGCGAACACGGCCTCCACGAAGGCGGAGGACTCCTTCGTTGAGCCATTCACCGCCCCGGAGTGGTCGAGGCCGGGATAGACGTGGGACTGGATCACCGTACCCGCCCTGCAGGCGTCGGCGGCGAGGCTGAGTTGCATGCCCGGCGGCACGTCGCGGTCGGACCCCCCCGTCCCCATGAAGACCGGCGTGGGGATCTTCAGGGTCGGATAGCCCATGAGGGCATAGGCCGGCAGCATCCGGTCGGCCGGGTCGGCCTTGTAGGCGCGATTGAAGGTCCAGCCGCCGCGCACGACCGCGCCGGCCAGTTCGCCAAAGCAGGTGGTGGCGACGGAGCGCGCCAGGGGCAGGGCCGCGTCGGTGACGTAGTCCTCGACCCGGAAGCCGGGATCGATCTGCTCCAGCAGGCTGTGGATCAGGAAGTTGTAGCCCAGGGTCGGGTCGACCGCGTCCCTGGGGCGGGCGGCCTGCAGGGCGGCCTGGGCCTCAGGCGAGAAATAGGGCGTGCCGGTGGCCACGGTCCCGCGGATGTCCAGTTTGGGCGCGTAGGCCGGGGCGTAGGCGGCGGTGGCGACAGCCGCGCCGCCGCCCTGGGACTGGCCGATCAGGACTACTTTGCGGGAGACCGGGAAGCCCCCCTGCTGCACCGCCCGGACGGAGTCCAGCATGCTGTAGGCTGCGGGCCGGGTGGCGAGGTAGGGATGGCCGCCCGGGACGCCCAGGCCCTGGTAGTCGCTGGCCACGACCGCATAGCCGCGGGACAGCCAGTAGCCGAGATAGGCCTTGTCCCTCGGGCTGCGGCCGGCGAAGGACGGGGCGCAGATGTCGGCCACCCCGACCGTGCCGTGAGCCCAGGCCAGCAGGGGCCATCCGCCCTTCGGCGCCTCGCCCTTGGGCAGGAAGAGGGCGCCGGAGACCGCCACCCTGTCCTTGCCGCCCAGGCCGTCGGTGGACGTATAGAGGATCCGCACCCCCGAGGCGGCGCCTTCCAGGACCAGGGCGGGCGCCAGGGGCTCCTGCCGGATCAGGCGTCCGGGCTTGCCCTTCACCTTGCCGGTCACGGCGTAGAAGTCCGGGACGCCGCCATCGCCCTGGAGCGGGGGCGCCGCAACGGCGGGACCGGCCATGGCGGCGGCGAGGGCGAGGACGGCGAGCAGGCGCATGAGGAACTCCGGGAACAGGGGCAGAGGCGAACCGGCGAGGGGCTTCAGGCGAACTCCAGCCCCTCGACCTTTCCGGACTTCCGCCAGCCGTCGATGTAGCGGAAGAAGGCGCTGGCCCCGGCGGGATAGCCGACATTGTACTTCGCTCCCGGCCCGAGGGGCTGGCCCTCATTGTTGTAGTAGCCGGGGGTGCAGTCGGCCGAGCCCATCAGCATGCGGCCGGGGCCGGTGAGCAGCAGGGCGACCCAGGCGTCCTGGGCTTCCTGGGTGACCTCGACCCGGGTGGCGCCGCGCCGCTTCGCCTCCGCCACGATGGTGGCGATAGTGCGGCCGGAGTCGGTCAGGTTGTGGGGCACGTTGGAGATCAGGTTGGCCCCTTGCGTCGGCTGGACGAAGAAGGCGTTGGGGAAGCCCCGGACGTGCAGGCCGTGGAGGGACCGCATGCCGTCGCTCCAGGCCTCGGAAAGCTTCAGCCCGCCCACGCCGGTCAGGTCGAAGCCCGTGCGCCGGGTGTAGTCGGTGCCGACCTCGAAGCCCGAGGCGTAGATGATGCAGTCGACGGGGTGCTCGACGCCGGCGACGACCACACTGGTCTCGGTGATCCGCTCCACGCCCTTGCCGTCGGTGTCGATCAGCCGGGTGGAGGGTTCGTTGAAGGCCTGCAGGTAGGCGTCATGGAAGCAGGGCCGCTTGCAGAGCTGGCGGTACCAGGCCTTGAGCTTCTGGGCGGCCTCGCTGTCGGTGACGATAGAATCCACCCGGGCGCGGATCTCCTCCATCTTCTCGAAATCCGAATCCTCGAAGGCGGCGAGCATGGCCTGGGGGCTCATCTGGCCCGGAGGAATCGTCTTCATCTTCTCGCGGATGCGGCGGGACAGGTCCGTCCAGCCGTCCTGAACCAGGTCTTCCTCGGCGCCGCCGCCGGCCTGGTTCTCGGTGAAGTTCTCCAGCCAGCGCTGCTGCCAGCCGGGGGTGGCGATGGAGGCGAACCATTCCGGGTCGATAGGGGCGTTGGCGCGCACATCCACCGAGGACGGGGTGCGCTGGAAGACCAGCAGTTCCTTACAGGCCCGGGCCAGGTGCGGGACGCACTGCACCGCCGTGGCGCCCGTGCCGATGATGGCCACCCGTTTGTCGCCAAGCTTCGAGAGCGGCGCGCCCAGCGGATCGCCGCCCGTGTAGTCGTAGTCCCAGCGGCTGGTGTGGAAGGAATGACCCTTGAAGTTCTCGATGCCGGGAATGCCGGGCAGCTTGGGCACGTGCAGGGGGCCGGTGCCGGAACCCAGGAAGCGGGCGGTGAACCGGTCGTCGCGGTTCGTCGTGATGATCCAGACGTCGTTCGCCTCGTCCCAGGTCAGGTCCTTCACCTCGGTATGGAAGAGGGCGTTGTCGTAGAGGTTGTACTTTCGGCCGATGCGCTGGCACTGCTCGAGGATCTCGGGGGCGTGGGCGTACTTTTCCCGGGGGATGTGCCCGGTCTCCTCGAGAAGAGGCATGTAGATCATCGAGGCCGTGTCGCACTGGGCGCCGGGATAGCGGTTCCAGTACCAGGTGCCGCCGAAGTCGCCGCCCTTCTCGATGATCCGCACATCGGTGATCCCGGCCTCCACCAGGCGGGCCCCGGCGACCAGGCCGGCGAAGCCGCCGCCGATGAAGGCGAACTCCACATGGTCGGTCTTGGGCTCGCG
>JBJTFE010000080.1:0-3012 GCA_046093265.1 Phenylobacterium sp.
GCCCGAGATCGCCTGGCCCCTGGAGGTGCGGATCCTCGTCGGGCTGGGCCGGATCCCCCACATCGGCGCCCGGGGTCTTTCCGCCGATGACGCCCGGATCATCGACGCCGCGCTGGAGGAAGCCGGCGCCGCAGACCTTGCTGAACGGGACGCCTCCACCCTGTCCGGCGGTGAGCGCGCCAGGGTGATGATCGCCCGGGTGCTGGCGGGAGAGCCCGACTGGCTGCTGGCCGACGAACCCCTGGCGGGCCTCGACCCCGGCTGCGAGATCGATGCGGCGGAGACCCTCGTGCGGCGGGCGAGGGCCGGCTGCGGCGTCGTCCTGACCCTTCACGACCTGACCCTGGCGGCGCGGATCGCCGACCGGGTCCTGGTGCTGGCCGACGGGGGCCTGCTGGCCGATGGTCCTCCGGAGGCCGCCCTCGCCCCCGACGTCCTCTCCCGCGCCTTCGGGGTCCGGACCGCCCTTCGGCGGGAACCGCAGGGCCTGTGCGTGGACATCCTGGGACGTTGACCGGACCGCGGGCGGCGATCCGGGGGTGATCAGGTGACCTTGCGCACCGCCAGGATCCCGGCGGCGCCGAGCCAGAACGGGCCTGCAACGCCCGCGATCAAGGGGATGAGATTGCCGCTGGTCCCCATCTGGAGCCCGAAGAGTTCGGCGGAAGAGACAAGATAGAGAGCGCCTATCCCCACCCCGATCCAGCCCAGAAGGGCGGGCAGGCGCCGCGCTGAGACGATGGTCAGGCCGACCAGCACAAACCATCCCCCGCCCAGAATGTTGACGGCGATGTCCTCCGTCGTCGTGTTCAACAAGGTGTAGAGCATCTGGTAGGTCGTGAACGTCGTCCGGGTGGCATCCGGATCGGCGCCGGGCTGCGACGCGGCGAGGAGGGTGGGCGTCAAGGTGATGAGGGCCGCCCACCAGAGCGGCCTTAGCGGAAGGGACGCCCAGACCAGGCCGAGGGCGAAGTCCCGGCGCCAGCCCGGCTGGCTTTCACCCTGAAACGTGGCCGTAGTGATGATGAGCATCATGGGGACGGCGACCAGATAGCCGACCAGCGCCGCCATCATGGATGTCTGTAGGACGGAGCCGTTCTGGTTGAGGAAGGCCGACACCTCGGACGAGGCGGCGCCCTCGAGGCTGAAATAGTCGAGGACCGAGAGCATGGTCAGGCCATAGGCGAGGCCCAGAAAGCCTGTCACGACGACGAGGTAGCCGAGCAGGCGGTTGGATAGGCGAGGCATAGAGGGGTCTCCCCGGGTTTAGGTAGTGAGTATTCACTTTTTTGCAGGTCAAATTCTCAACTGGCTTGGCACAGGAGGGCGCTCTCGGGCATGTCGGCGGTTCTCACGACCGTCATGAGCAGACCGGCGCCCAGGAAGTGCTGAATAGGGTCTCCGCCCCGCCCTGCAATCCTCTCTAGGACGGCGATCAACTGCATCCAGCGGCGCCCGACCAGATCCCGCACCTCCGGATTGTCACAGGCGGCGAAGCCCTGGAGGAGCATCTGCATCTCTGAGCGTGTGAGGCGTTCGTAGGCGTCACCGACTTCGGCAAGGGTTTCGACGGACGCCGGCTTGCCCTCCGCCGCCGCGACAAAGGTTCCAATGATCCTGTCGTAGACAGCGTCCAGGGCGGCGAGAAATAGCGCCGACTTACTCTTCCAGACCTTGAAGAGATAAGGCTGTGAGATCCCTGCGGCGGCGGCGATCGCCTGGGTGGAGCCTGCATCAAACCCGCGCGAAGCGAACTCGGCGATCGCGGCGATCACTAGTTCTTCCTTGCGCTCCCCGAGCGTCTGCCTTGTTCGTGCAAGCATGAAGTGATCGAACACTATCCTGTTGGGGGCGTCAATGCCTTAGGGCTAAACTATCCCAGCGGCGCGTGCTTTCGAGTCGATCTCGCCCTCTGTCGCAAGAAGCTCCGCGAGGCCCTGGGTCCCGTCCCAGTGCAGCCCGCCCCACCCGGCCTGGCGCGCGGCGGCGACATTCTCCAGCCGGTCATCCACCAGGGTCAGGTCTGCGGGCGCATGGTCCGTCCGGGCGGCGACAGTGGAGAAGAAGCCCGGATCGGGCTTGGCCCAGCCGACATCCGCAGAATAGTGCTTGGCGGCGAAGTGGTCCTGGAGCCCGAGGGTGTTCCAGAGAAAGCCGGCGCGCTCGTGTTCCTGGTTGGTGGCCAGGTGGAGGGCGACGCCGGAGGCCCGGAGCGGCTCAAGCTGGGCGAGGAAGGCGAGGTCCACGTCCGCATCACGCTGAGACCAGTACTCCATCAGGTCGCGGGCGGTCAGGTGGGGCGCGCAGCGCTCCAGCATCGGGCCGAGGCGAGCCGGCAGGCTGGCCCTGCCGACCACGATCTCCGCCCAGTGGGTGTCGAAGAACTCGGTGTGGAGCACGGCCGGGGAGAGACCCATTTCCGCCAGTAGATCCCTGGCCCAGCCAAGCGGATGTGATCGCACAAGGACCCCGTCGACATCGACCATCAGGATCTTCATTCCGGAGCCTCCGCGGACCGCGCGCCTAGCCGCCCGCCAGGACGCTGTGGCGGCGGCTCCAGGCGAGGTAGACGACAAGGCCGACCAGGTTCCAGCCGAGGAAGAGCCAGCGGGTCAGGGCGGGCAGGCTCCAGAAGAGGTAGAGGCACCCGGCGACGGCGAGGGGGCCGACCAGCCACCAGACCGGGGTGCGGAAGGGCCGGGGCAGGTCAGGCCGGCTGAGCCGCAGGATCATCATCGACACGGCCGTGGCGACGAAGGCGGCCAGGGTGCCGGCGTTGGCCAGTTCGGCGATCAGCTTCAGCGGCGCCGCGCCGGCGATGACGGCGGCGAGGACCGCCGTGAACAGGGTCACCCGGACCGGCGCGCCCCGCGGACTCACCCGGGCGAGGCCCCGGGGCAGGAGGCCGTCCCGGGCCATGGCGAAGAAGACCCGGCTCTGGCCGAACATGAAGGCCATGATGACCGTAGGCAGGGCGATCACCGCCGCAGCAGCGATCAGGGTGGCGGCGAG
>JBJTFE010000081.1:0-14226 GCA_046093265.1 Phenylobacterium sp.
GCAAGGTCTGCGGCGCCGGCTTCCTCCAGCGCGGCGTCGATGATCCGGGCGTCATCGGCGGAAAGACCCCGGGCGCCGATGTGGGGGATCCGGCCCAGCCCGACGAGGATCCGCACCTCCAGGGGCCAGGCGATCTCGGGCGACTGGGGCAGAAAGCCGATCCGTCGGGCCCGGGCGCCGGCGGGCAGGGCCGACAGGTCCGCGTCCTCCAGCCGCACCGCGCCGGCGGCGGGGGGAAGCAGGCCGCAGAGCCCGGCCAGGAGGGTCGACTTTCCCGCGCCGTTGGGCCCGACCAGGGCGGTGACCTCGCCGGGGCGAAGGGTCAGGTCCAGTCCGGCCAGGATCTCGCGCCGGCCGCGTTTCAGGGTCAGGCCCCGGGCTTGCAGCTCGCCGGTCATCCCATCCTCCGGCGAAGGGACAACAGGAGGAAGAGGAAGAAGGGGCCGCCCAGGCAGGCCATGGCCACGCCCAGCCGGACCTCCGCCGCCGACGGCGTCAGCCGCACCGCCAGGTCCCCGGCGAGCACCACCGCCGCTCCGCCGAGGGCCGAGGGCCAGAGCAGGCCCGAGGGCCGGGCGCCGACCAGGGGGCGGAGCAGGTGCGGCGTGACGAGGCCCGCAAAGCCGATGACCCCGGCCACGGCGACGCCCGCGCCGACGGCCAGGGCCGTCCCCGCCCCCAGCAGGGCGCGGGTGCGGGCAAGGCGGATCCCCAGGCTCGCCGCCCCTGTCTCGCCGAGGGTCAGGGCGTCGAGGGCCCGGCCGGTCAGGACGAGCAGCATTCCGCCGCCCAGTATGAAGGGCCCGGTGAAGGCGACGTCCTCCAGGCTGCGATCGGCGAGGGAGCCCATCAGCCAGTCGATGATCCCATTCACCGCCCAGGGCGTGGGAGCAAGGGACAGGGCGAGGGCGACGCCCGCGCCGGCGATGGTGTTGAGGACCACTCCGGCCAGCAGGAAGACGGTCATGGAGCTTGCGCCCCCCGAGAGGGCCAGCAGAAGACCCACCCCGGCCAGTGCGCCGGCCATGGCGGCGAGGGGCTGGAGCAGGGGGAAGGCGAGGGGCGACCAGAGGGTCAGGACGGCCCCCAGGGCGACGCAGGACGAGACGCCCAGAACCCCGGGATCGGCCAGGGGGTTGCGGGTGTAGCCCTGCAGGGCCGCCCCCGACAGGCCCAGCCCCGCCCCGATCAGGAGCGCCAGGAGGGTGCGCGGCAGGCGCAGCTGGACCAGCACCGCCCAGAGCGGGTCGTCAGGCCGGGCCAGCATCTCTCCCAGGGGCAGGAGGGTGCGGCCGACAATGAGGCTGGCGGCCGAGAGCGCCAGGACCAGGCTGGCGAGGCCGAGGATGACGAGGGTCCGGCGACTCATGCCCGCCGCTCCAGGGCCCGGTCGCGGATCGCCGCCAACCGGGTTGCCGCCTCGACCAGGGAGGGGCCGCCGCAGAACAGCAGCCGCTCGGGGATCTCGGCGGTGAGGACGCGGTCGCCCAGCCGGTCGAGGGCCGGATGCCGGGTCAGTCGATCCGGGCGCCCGGCGCGGGCCTCGCCGCCGGCCCGGACCAGGATCTCCGGCGGGGCCGACAACAGGGCCTCCACCGGTGCGGGCGTCCAGCCAGAGAGGCCGAGCCGCGTCGCGGCGTTGGCGATCCCCAGTCGGCGGAGCAGGTCGTCCGGCAGGGAGCCGGGCCCGGCGGCCAATCCCCCGGACAGGAGGAGGAGCATCTCCGGCCGCCGGCGGGCGGGCCGCGCCGCGGCGTCCAGGGCCGTGCGGATCCGGGTGCAGAGGGCCTCGCCCCGGTCCGGGCGGCCGACCCGCGCGGCGACCTGGCGCACCTGAGATAGGCTCTCGTCCACCGTGGACGGGGGACCGAAGGCGACCACCTCGACGTCAAGGCGCTGCAGGGCCCGGCGCGTGGCCACGGCGGTGTGGGTGCTGGCTAGGACGAGGTCCGGACGGAGCTGCAGGACTTCCTCGGCGGTCTCGCCGGTCACGGGCAGGGTGGCTGCGACCCCGACGATCGCCGAGGCCTCCGGGTCCCGCGACAGCCGGCTGACGCCAGCGATCTGGCGCCGGTCCGCCAGGTGGACGAGGAGGGCGTCAAGGCAGGGGTTGAGGGAAACGATGCGCCTGGGCGCCGCCGGGGCCGCGCCCAGCCCCGCCGCCGCCGCCAGGCCCGCCGCCGCCATCCGGCGGCTGATCCCGCCTGTCCAGAGGCTCGTCACGGTCAGAACCTCGCCCTCAGGCCGATATGCGCCGTCCGTCCGGGCGCGCCATAGCCCCGGACCGTTTCCGGGGCCTCGTCGGTGAGGTCGTCAATCCGTCCGTACACGGACAGAGTGTTTCCGAGCGGCGCCTCGGCCCTCAGGCCCGCGGTCAAATGGGCCTTCAGCGGCGGACCGCCCCAGAGGTCGCTGAGGCTCTCGCCGGCATAGCTGAGGGCCAGGCCCAGCCGGGCGCCGCCGGCGAGGGATCGGCTGATGTCGAGGGAGGCCATGTCCCGGGGGCGCCGGGCGAGGTCCTGGTCCGGTGCGCCGCCCTGGCCCTCCAGGCGGGCCCGGGTGCGCGTGTAGCCGGCGTCGAGGTCGAAGCCCGCGATGCGCCCGGCCGCCGCAGCCTCGAGCCCGACGGCCTTCGTCCGGTCCAGGTTGTCGTAATAGCCGTACCGGCCGCCCGTGCAGTTGGGATCGCCGCCGCCCGAGCAGACGGCGAAATTCACCTGGTTCTCTGTCCTGCGCCCGAAGAGGGTGAGCGACAGGCGGACCCCGCCGGCCTGGCTTTCGACGCCGAGGTCCCAGGCGAGCGCCGTCTCCGGCTGGAGGGCCGCGTTCCCGTACGCGCTGTAGAGCTGGTAGAGGCTGGGCGCCCGGAAGCCCTGTCCCAGGCTGGCCCGCACCACGGTCGCCCCGCCGCCCGGCCGCCAGGCGAGGGCGGCCTGGCCCGAGCCGTGGTCGCCAAAGGCCTGGTGCCGGTCCAGCCGCCCAGCCAGGGTCAGGGTCAGGTCCCGGGCGGGATGGCCCAGGGCCTGGACGAAGGCCGAGTTCACGCCCGTCGACCGGGACAGGGGCGCCGGCTCGGGCTCCCAGGGCGAAGGCGAGGCGATGCGCATGCGGCTGCGCTCGCTCTCGGCGCCGAAGGTCAGGCGCCAGTCCGGGCCCAGCTCCGCCCCGCCCTGGTATTCCAGCCGGCTGACGCGCCCCTCGGCCCTGAAGGTCAGGTCGGTCACCGGCTGGTCGGGGTCGAAGGTCCGTCGCCGGGTGTCGGTGAGGGCGACCCCCAGCCGGTTCGTCACCCGCCCTCCGGCGGCGGGGAAGGTCACCCCCGCATAGCCCAGGGCCTCGCGCGTGCGGCCCCGCTCGCGGGTGTCCGCGAAGACATAGGCGGGGGCGGGATATCCGTCGAAGGCGTTGCGGGCGTCGGACCAGACGGCCCGCAGGTCAAGGCGAACGGAGGAATTGAGGTCCAGGGTCATGCGCCCGCTTGCGCCGATCCTTCGATAGCCGTCCCGCTCCGATCCCGTCCGGGCCGCCGAGACGCCGTCCGTGGCGTAGGCGTCCGCCGCCAGCCGCCAGGCCAGGGGGCCGGAAGCCCCCCCGACCCGGCCGCGCAGGTAGGCGGTCCCAAGACCGCCCGCCTCTGCCGCGCCTTCGGCGGCGAAGGCCCCGGCGACCGGCGTCCGGGTCTCCAGGCTGACCACTCCGCCCATGGCCTGGCCGCCCCAGAGGGCCGACTGGACGCCGCGCAGGACCTCGACCCGCGAGATGTCGCCCACCAGGAGATTGGCGGCGTCGTAGGCCCCGCCGATCACCGAGGGATCGTTCAGGCGCACGCCGTCGATGACGAACAGGGTCTGCTCGGCCTCCGCGCCGCGGATCCGCACCGCCGTCACCCCGCCGGGACCGCCATTGCGGGTGACCCCGACGCCAGGGGTCGAGGCGAGGAGGTCGGAGACCACCAGGACCTGCCGGTCGCGGATCACGGCCTCCGGGATGACGGTGACGCTGCGGCCGCTTTCCGAGACGGGAACCGGGACCCGGTTGGCCACGACCACCAGCGGCTCGACCTCGGTTCCCGCGGACGCCGCGGCCAGGGCGGCGGCCCCGGCCAGGCTGACAAGACTCATCGCGCCCTCCTTCGAGCGACGGGCGACCGCGCACGGCGGCCGCAACAGGCGTTCCCGGCCCGCGGGCGCGGACCGGTCCAGACTGTCGTCGGTCGGGAGAGACCCCGTCCTCCAGGCGCACCCCGGCCCGTCGGATGACGACGGCGTCAGGCAGGTCTCCTGGCTCGCGGGTCACCGTCCCTTGCGCGTCGCCTTCCCGGTCCGGTTCCCGAGGGTTCCCGGCCAGTGGCCTGATGACGCGCGGACTCGCCGCTTACAGTTGCGGGGGCAGCCCGGGCCTTGCACCCGAGTTCCCTTTTCATCTCCCCTTCGGGAGAACCTGACGCAGGACCAGCGCTAATCCGCCCCGGGTCCGGGGTCAAGGCCCGCAAGGGGGTTGCCTTCCCACCGCGCGGGGCGCCATCAAGCCGCAAGCCCTCGACCCGGAGCCCCTACATGTCCTTCCGTGCGCCCCTCCAGAGCCTTGACCTCGCCCTCGCTGCGGCCGGCCTGCCCGACCTCATGGCCGCCGGGTATCCCGATCTCGACGCCGAGACGGTGTCGGCCGTCCTCGACTCGGCGGCGGCCTTCGCCGAGGCCGAGCTCGCGCCCCTCAACCGGGACGGCGACCGGATCGGCGCCCGGTTCGAGAACGGCGTGGTCACCGGCGCCCCGGGCTTCGCCCAGGCCTATCAGGCTTTTGCGGCCCAGGGCTGGAACTCCCTGGCGGCGGACCCGGAGTTCGGCGGCCAGGGCCTGCCCAAGGTCCTGGAGCTGGCGGTCTTCGAGATGGTCCACGCCGCCAACATGGCCTTCGGCCTCTGCCCCATGCTCACCCAGGGCGCGATCGAGGCCCTGACCCTGCACGGCACCGAGCGCCAGAAGCGCCTGGTCCTGCCCAGGCTGGTCTCGGGGGAGTGGACCGGCACCATGAACCTGACGGAGCCCCAGGCGGGCACCGACCTTGCGGGCGTGACCGCCCGGGCCGAGCCGGACGGCCAGGGCGGCTTCCGGATCACCGGCCAGAAGATCTACATCACCTGGGGCGACCACGACGCGGCCGACAACATCTGCCACCTGGTCCTCGCCCGCCTGCCCGACGCCCCGCCCGGGGTGAAGGGCATCAGCCTCTTCCTCGCCCCCAAGCGCCTGATCGACGACGAGGGCCGGCTGGGCGCCGCCAACGCCCTGCGTCCGGCCTCCATCGAGCACAAGCTGGGCATCCACGGCTCGCCGACCTGCGTCATGCTGTTCGAGGGCGCCCAGGCCGAACTGGTGGGCGAGGCGAACAACGGGCTGGCCCACATGTTCGTCATGATGAACGCCGCCCGGCTGCAGGTGGGGGTCCAGGGGGTCGCCATCGCCGAGCGCGCCCTGAAGCAGGCCCTGGCCTACGCCCAGGACCGGGTCCAGGGCCGGCCCGCCCTGGGGGGGGAGTCGATCTTCGGCCATCCCGACGTCCGCCGCAGCCTGGCCCTAATGCGCGCCAAGGTGGAGGCCGCCCGGGCCATCTGCCTCCTGACCGGCGTCCTGGCCGACCAGGCCCGCCTCGCCCCCGACCCCGCCGCCCGGGACCTCGCCCGCGGCAGGCAGGAGCTCTTGACCCCCATCGCCAAGGCCTGGTCCACCGACATTGGCGTTGAGGTCGCTTCCATGGGCGTGCAGGTGCATGGCGGCATGGGCTTCCTCGAGGACACCGGCGCGGCCCAGCACTATCGCGACGCCCGCATTGCGCCGATCTACGAGGGCACAAACGGCGTCCAGGCTGTGGACCTGGCGGGCCGCAAGCTCTCCATGATGGACGGCGCCCTCATGCCGGGCCTGTGCGCCGAGATGGCCGCCGACGCCGCCGCCCTGGGCCGCGAGTCCGGGCTTGAGGGCGTGGCCCGCAGGCTGGAGACCAGCGTCGCCGCCCTCTCCGCCGCCACCGCCTGGATGCAGCAGAACCGCGGTCCCGACGCCCTGGCCGGCGCCACCGCCTACCTGCGCCTGTCCGGCGACGTCATTGGCGGCTGGATGCTGGCCCGGCAGGCGGTCCTGGCCCGGACCCGGGCTCCGGCCCTCGCCGAAGCCCGCGCCGCCCTGGCCCGCGTCTTCGCCGACCAGGTCCTGGCCCAGGCGCCGGGTGTGGCCGAAGGCGTCATGGCCGGCGGCTCCGACCTCGCCGCCCTCGACGCCGACGCCCTGGCGGGGTGAGGCGCTAGAGCCTCAGCGGGGCGGCGTAGCCGGTCAGCTCCAGGTAGCCCGAGCCGCCGGACGTCCGGACCGCCCCTTCCCAGTAGACCGGCCCGCCAGAGGGGCGGCTGTCGAGTTCCTGGTCGTCGAACAGGGTCGACAGGGCCCAGCGCCGTTCGCCCTGCGGGGTTTTCAGCCGTACGGTCGGGGCCACCGGATAGACGGCGCCCGTCCGGGGCGACTTCCAGGTCCGGCCGGGCTCGAAGCTCACCGACCCCTTCGGCGCCGACCACAGGCGGCCGTCCGAGGTCCGCAGGGAGCCGCCGGTCCAGAGGGCGCCCCCCGCGCCGTCGCGGACCCTGAAGGCAGTCAGGGCGCCGCCGTCGTCGAGGTTGATCCCGGTCCAGTCCCAGCCTACCGCCGCGGGGTCCAGCAGGGTCGACGACCACTCCCGGTCCAGCCAGGCCCGCCCCTGCACCGGCCGGCGTCGACCCTCGCGCTCCAGCACGCCGGAGACCCTGAGATGGGGCAGGGTGTAGTACCAGCTGGCCTGCTCCGGCTTCGGTCCCTTGCGGCTGAACCCGCCCTCGCCCTGCAGGAGCGCGGGCTGGGTCGGGGTGAGGACAAGATCCAGGGAGAATCCTTCGCCGCCGGCGCGGGTGCGCATCTCGCCCAAGGCGCCCCGCGCCAGACGCCAATCGTCCAGCACGATGTCCATGTCGCGCTCGGAGGCCTCGGCGAGACCGAAGCCCTGGCGGGCGATCCTCTGGCCGTGCAGCAGGCGCCCGACGCGGGGGTCGGACAGGGCGGCGTGGGCGAACAGCACCTGGCGCGGGGCGAAGCGGCTGGGATTGTCCTCGCCAAGGCCCGTCCGGGTCCGGAAGAAGGTTACCTGGAAGCCGAGCGGGCCTGCGGGCCCCTCCAGCCAGCCGGTGAGGTACCACCACTCCGTCCTGAAGTCGGGGTGCGCGCCATGGTCCCGGGGGAAGGCCAGCCGGCCCCCGGGGACGACGGGGGCGAAGGCGGGCGCCGCCTCCGCCGCAACCGGCAGGGCCGCGCCGGCGCCGCCGGCCAGGAGAATCCTGCGGGTCAACCCGTCCATGTCACCAGTCCTCCCGAACGGCGCGAACCGCATCCGCCGACAGGGCGCTGCGACCGGCCAGCAGGGCCGTCAGGGCTGAGGCCAGGGTGAGGGCGAGGGCCAGGCCGCCCAGCAGTCCCCACGGCCAGCGGGTGTCCATGGTCCAGTTGAAGGACTGGGGGTTCACCACCTGGATGAGGACCTGTCCCATGGCCGCGCCCAGGGCCAGCCCCGCCACTGCGCCCACGGCGCCCAGGAAGGCGCCCTCGAGAGCCAGCATGGCGAGAACCTGACCCCGACTGGCGCCCACGTGCCGAAGCATGCCGAATTCCCGTCGTCGGGCCAGGGTCTGGGCCGAGACTGTCGCGGCCACCCCGGCCACCCCCACCAGGACGGCGACCGCCTCCAGGGCGTAGGTGACGGCGAAGCTGCGATCGAAGATTCGCAGGGCGACGGCCCGGATCTGCGCCGAGGGCGCCACCTCCGTCTGGGCGGCGAGGTCCGGCGGCAGGGCCTGCCGGATCCTTCGCAGGGTCTCCGTCCGGTCCGCGCCGGCGGCGAGGACGATCCCGGCCTCGTTCGCGCCCGTATCGCCGGTCAGGCGAAGATAGTCTGTCCGCCGGAGGGCCACCGCCCCGAACTGCCGGCCATAGTCGCGCCAGACGCCGGCCACCCGCACCTGGACCGGATG
Organism: Phenylobacterium sp.; assembly: GCA_046093265.1. Lineage (GTDB taxonomy): Bacteria > Pseudomonadota > Alphaproteobacteria > Caulobacterales > Caulobacteraceae > Phenylobacterium. The sequence goes on from JBJTFE010000081.1 coordinate 8,048, forward strand.
GCCTGCAAGGGGCAGCTCGAGGACGTCTCCGGGGGACAGCCGATACAGGCGGGCGAGCGGCTCCGAGATCCAGGCGGGGATTTCCCCGGGGGTGACCGGGGTGGGCGCCCGCCGCCAGGGCAGGTCCGGGGCGGCGTCCGCCGGGGCGGGACCCGCCAGGAGGGTCACCGGCGGGCGGTCGGCGGCCAGCCTCAGGGTCAGGGACCGGCGCGGCTCCAGCGACGCCACCCCGGGCAGGCGCGTCAGGGCCGACTGGAGGGTGGGATCGAGGCCGGCGGTCTCGGCGTTGGCGACCCGCAGGTAGACGTCGGCCGGCAGGATGGCGCCGAGCCAGTCGTCCACAGAGCCCCGGAAGCTGGCCACCATCAGACCCATGGCGGCCATGAGGCCGGCGCTGGCTACCAGACCGCAGAGCGCGATGGCGGCCTGGTCTGGCGCGCCCGCCAGCCGCGCCGCGGCGAGGCGGACGGGGACCGGCGCGTCGAGCCGGGCGAGGGGGGCGATCATCAGCCGGGCCAGCCAGGGCATGGCGGCTACGCCCCCCGCCAGGATCAGCGCTACGGCGGCGTAGCCGAACAGCGGCAGGCCGGCGACTGGCGGGGCGAAGGCGGCCGCGAGGCCCGCCGCACCGAGCAGGAGGGCGGGCGCAAGGGGCGGTCGGCGGTCGGGATCCCCGGACTGGCCGGCGGACTTGAGGGCCTGTGACGGCGGGATGCGGGCCGCTTCGAGCGCAGGCAGGACGCTTCCGGCGAGGGCGACGAGGACGCCGAGCAGACCATGCAAGGCCGCCCAGCCGCCCGAGATCTCGAGGCGGGGGCGCGTGTCGCTGAAATAGCCGCCGCCGAGGTCGCCGCCGAGCAGGCCCAGCACCGCCCAGGCTAGGGCGGCGCCGGCCGCCAGGCCGAGGACGGCGCCGATGGCTCCGAGGACTGTCCCCTCGGCCAGAACCTGGAGGAAGAGGCCCCGCCGCCTCAGGCCAAGGACCTGCAGGAGGGCGAAGGCGGGTCGCCGCCTTGCGATGGAGAGGGACTGGGCGGAGAAGACCAGGAATCCACCCGTCAGCAGGGCCACCATGGCCAGCATGCCCAGGTTGACCCGGTAGGCGCGCGAGAGGTCGCCGCTGCGCCGGCTCTCGGCCTCGGGGGTGGCCAGCCGGGCGTCGGCTGGCAAGACGGCGGCGATGGCCTTGCCCGCGGCCTCCGCGCTCACCCCAGGGGCAAGGAGAAGGTCCAGACGGTCCAGACGGCCGATGTGGTCGAACCGCTGCTGAATGGCGGCGATGTCGCCGACCGCCACCCGCTGGGCGGCCTCCACCGAGGGCAGGCCGCCGGCCACGGGCAGGAGGAGGCTCCGGCCGCCTGACCGCACCTCCAGCGTCGCTCTCTTATCCCCGGCGAGGGCTGGCGAGAGCCAGACGGCGTCCTCCCGGGCGAACCCGCCGCCGGCGCCGAAGGCCGGTCCGGCGCCCGCCGCAAGGGCCGGCGTCACCCTCGCGGCCCTGAGCGGATCAAGCCCCAGGACGGTGAGGCTGCGTCCGTCGGCGGTCCTTGCGGCGACCTCGATGACGGGGCTTGCCGCCGACACCACCGGAAGCCTCGCGACCTTCGGATAGAGCGCCTCGTCGAATCCGGCCGGTGAAACCGCCTCGACCCGGAGGTCGGCGGACCCGCTGACGCTGCGCAGGGCGGTGTCGAACTCCGCCAGGGCCGAGCGGTTGACCAGATGGACGGCGAAGCCCAGCGCGACGCCCACTGCAATCGCCAGGACGGCGACAAGGGTGCGCACAGGATGGGCCCGCCATTCGCCCCGGACCATCCAGGACAGAAGGGTCCGCGGAAGGGCCGGGTCAGGCGGCATGGCGCGCGCCGAGGCCCCGGCGGCCGAGGAAGAGGGTCCGGTCCGCAGCCTCGGCCGCCCGGGCGGAGTGGGTGACGAGGAGGACGGCGGCGCCCCGGGTCCGCGCCGCCTCGAGCAGGAGGCCGAGGCTGCGGACCGCGGTTTCCGGGTCGAGGTTGCCGGTCGGCTCGTCCGCCAGGATCAGCCCGGGATTGTGGACAAGCGCCCGGGCGATGGCCGTCCGCTGAAGTTCGCCTCCGGACAGGCGCGAGGGCAGGTCGGCCTCCCGTCCCGCCAGGCCGACCGCCGCAAGAAGCTCCGCCGCGCGGGACAGGGCCTCGGCCGAGCCCGCGCCGGCGAGCACGAGGGGCAGGGCCGTATTCTGGGCCAGGGTCAGGTGAGGCAGGATGTGGAAGGCCTGGAAGACAAAGCCCAGGTTCTCGCGCCGGAGGCGGGTGCGGCCCGCCTCGTCCAGGGCGGACAGGGCCTGCCCGGCGATCTCGATCTCGCCGGCGTCGGCCGCGTCGAGGCCCGCGACGAGGTTGAGGAGGGTCGACTTGCCCGCCCCGGATTCGCCCATGACCGCGACCACCTCGCCGGCGGCGAGGTCGAGGTCGAGGCTCTCAAAGAGGACCCGCTCGCCGGGGACGGATTTGGCGAGGCCACGGATCCGCAGGGGCGGGGGCGCTGACATGCCCCTATCTAGGGCGGGTGTCCCGCCGGGGGAATATCCCGTTTCACGTCAAGCTGCGGGATGCGCAAGCCCAAGGGTCAGTGTAAACGCCGGGACGAGGAGACCTTCATGAACCTGGGCCGCTTCCCCCGCACCTGCTTCGTCCAGTCGAAACCCACGCTGCAGCCCGGCCGGGACTCCTGCGAGGCCAAGGCTTCGGAAGGAAATCTCGAATGAGCCGCGTCCTTGGCGTCCTCGGCGGAATGGGTCCCGCCGCCACCCTCGACTTTCTCGGCAAGTTTCAGGCCCTGACCCCTGCGCAGAAGGATCAGGACCACATCCGGGTGATTGTCGACATCAATCCCCACGTGCCCGACCGCAATGATCCCGTCGCCCGGCCAGGGCCAGTCCTGGCGGAGATGGCGGGCGGACTGCAGGGCGCCGGGGCCCAGGTCCTCGCCATCGCCTGCAATACGGCCCATGCCTATGCAGACCTCATCAGCCGGGCGTCTGGTCTTCCTCTGGTGGACATGATCGAGACTGCGTCCCGCGCCGCCCGGGATTCGGGCGCCCGGAGAGTCGGCGTCCTGGGCGTCCGGGACGCCGTGCGCCTCTATCACGAGTACATCGCCGCCCAGGGCATGGGTCTGGTCACCCTGTCCCGGGAGGACCAGGCGCGGTTCTCGGAATTGCTCGGAAGAATCAAGTCAGGTGACGTTGGTCCCGCCGTGCGAGAGGTCATGGTCGATCTTGCGCGCGCACTGGTGCACGACGGCGCGGAGGCGGTGATCGCCGGTTGCACGGAGGTTCCCCTTGTCATGGGACCTGACGCGCTGGACGTTCCCTTCATCGACGCCGGAGAAGAACTGGCCCGACGTTGCGTTGCGGTCTGTCTCGGGCTGGAGCCTCCGCCGCAGGGCCGATGACAACCGGCGCCAGCGCCCGATCTAGGGCTTCAGCTTCTTTGGAAGGGCGGCCACCTGTTCGGGGGTCAGGCGCTCGATCGACTTGATGATGCACCGACGCGGGATCGGCCCGCCTACCCCGAGATTGAGGTCCAGGGGGCGACAAATCTGGCTCGAGGCGCCGAGGGGCTCAAGGATGAGGGGATCGGCTGAAGTCACCCCGGCGAGGCAGGATCCGCTGAAGGTGAACTTGTACACCTCCTTGCGGCGGACCGAATAATAGAGGGTGTCCGGTCCCGCGATCCGGTGTCCGCCGAGGTCGTTAAGCCGGAAGCAGGGCGGGTTCTGCAGGCGTGGGGCATCGGATTTCGGCGCAGGCGCGGCCCAGGCGGCCAGCGTTGAGGCGGCCAGCATGACCGTGGAAAGGGCGACGGCTCGGATAATCATCCTGGATCTTACTCCCGTACCGTATTCAGGCGCCCCAGCGTTTTGTAAATCGCCTGTCGGCCAGCGTCTCGTCAAGAGAAGGCTTTCGAGGTGCTTCCCTACGAACGGGGCTGGCCCGTGCTTGGTCTCTCGGGTTAGGTGACGGCATGACGGCGCATGTTTCCCCTGAAAGCCTCCCGGTCTGGCGTCTGGATGACCTCTATGCGGGTCGTGAGGACCCTCGAATAGATGCTGACCTGGAAGCTGCCGCCAAGGCGAACGCCGAACTCCTGAATCTGAAGGGCCGGCTCGTTGCCGCCAAGGCGGACAGCCAGGCCCTCGGGCGGCTGCTGGACCAGGGTGCGGGACTTTACGAAGAGGCCGTCAACCTGCTTCGGAGGGTCGGATCCTATTCCGGTCTCGCCGCGACGACGGACCGCAGCGACCCGGAATGGGCCAGGTTTGAGGCGGACATAAGAGCGCGCTCGGCCACCATCGGGGCCGAGAGCGTCTTCTTCACCCTGGAGATCAATGAGCTGGAGGAGACGGAGATTGAGGCTGCGCTCCTCGCGGTCCCCAGCGCCGCGCGCTGGCGGCCCTGGTTGCGCCGGGTCCGGGCCTTCAGGCCGCACGAACTGTCCCCCGACCTTGAGCGCCTGCTGGTGGACCGGGGGCCTGCAGTCGCCAACTGGACCCGTCTTCACGACGAGACCCTGGCCCGCCTCAAGGTGCGCGCCGGACGCAGCCGCCTGACCCTGCCCGAGGCGCTCAACGCGCTTTCCGACCCCGAATCCGCCCGCCGTCGCCAGGTGGCCGGCGGTCTTGCCGCGGCATTGGGCGAGGCGGCGCCAACCCTGGCCCTGGTGATGAACACCCTCGCTTTCGAGAAGCAGGTCGAGGATCGCTGGCGTCGGTATCCCGGCCCCGCCGCAGGCCGTCACCTGAGAAACGAGGTCGACCCCGAGGCGGTGCAGGCCCTGGAGGCGGCGGTCACCGCCGGCTACGCGAAGGTCAGTCACCGATACTACCGGCTGAAGGCCAGGGTGATGGGCCGAACCGCACTCGATCATTGGGATCGCAATGCGCCGCTGGAGACCGGCGCGCCCCGTCTCTGGTCGTGGGCGGAGGCTCGGGAGTTGGTCGAGACCAGCTTCCGCGATCTGGCCCCGAAGTTCGCCGAGGGCGCCCGCGACATGTTCGAACAGCCCTGGATCGACGCCCGACCCCGCCCTGGCAAGCAGTCCGGAGCCTATTCCCACCCGGTCAACGCCCTTCATCATCCGTATGTCTTCATGAATTACATGGGCGAGCGCAGGGACGTCCTGACCCTGGCCCATGAGCTTGGCCACGCTGTCCACCAGCGCCTCTGCGCCCCGCTTGGCACCCTTCTGGCCGATACGCCCCTGACCCTGGCGGAGACGGCTTCGATCTTCGGAGAAGGTCTGGTTTTCGAGCGTTTGCTGGCCGAGGCCGACCCGAGGGAAAAGCTCGGCCTCCTCGCCAACCAGATCGAGGATGGTCTGAACACGGTGATCCGGCAGATCGCTTTTCACCGCTTTGAAACCCGGTTTCACGCCGCCCGCCAGGACGGTGAGCTGCCCCCTGAGGCGATCGGCGGGCTCTGGTTGGAGGTGATGGGCGAGAGCCTGGGTCCGGCGGTCCGTCTCAACCCTGGCTACGAGCACTACTGGGGCTATATCAGCCACTTCGTGCACTCGCCCTTCTATGTCTACGCCTATGCCTTCGGCGACCTGCTGGTTCGCGCCCTGATGGAGAAGCGGCGCGAGGATCCGGAGGGCTTCACCCCCCTTTACGAAGACCTCCTGGCTTCCGGCGGTGTCCGCACCTGCGTGGAGGCCCTGGCCCGGTTCGGCCTCGACCCGCGGGAGGCCGAGTTCTGGGCCTCAGGCGTGCGCCAGCTGGAACGTCGGGTCGACGCCTTCGAAGCCTTGGTTGGCTGACGGCTCCGTCGCCTACCTGTGCCGATAGGCGGGGGGCAGGGGCGCTCCGAGATCCCGATAGCGATCCCTCAGCTCGGTCTGGCGGGTGGTCAGGTCCTGGGCCTCGCCGCGGATGTAGACCGCCTTTGGGGTGGAGAGCGGCTCGAAGGGGTCGCCGGACCAGATGACGAAGTCGGCGTCCTTGCCGGCCTCCAGGCTGCCCGTGCGATCACTGACGCCGAACATCCGCGCCGGGTTGATGGTCACGGCCGCCAGCGCCGCGTCCCAGGGCAGGCCCCAGGCCACGGCGGTCCCGGCTCCGTATCGGGTTTCCCGGGCGCGGTGGGCGGCGCCCTCAGGTGCGGTGAAGGCCACGGTCACGCCGGCGGCGTTCAGGCG
>JBJTFE010000082.1:0-2683 GCA_046093265.1 Phenylobacterium sp.
GCCCCTGCGAGGTGGGGCTGGAGTCCACCGTCGTCGCCCTGCTCGACACGCCGCGCCTCCTGCGCCTCGGCCAGGGGGCCCACCAGGGCCTCGACCTGGTCCCGGGTCACCCGGCACTACGCTCCTGAGGCGCCGGTCCGGCTAGACGCCCGCGACCTCCGGTCGGGGGAGGTCTACCTCGCCTTCGGCGACGCCCCCGGCGTTGGTGGAGATGACCCCGCCGAGGGTCGCGGTTCCCTCAGAGGCGAGACTCAGGGGAAAGCGGCGCCCGGCCGCCTCGGCGGCGGCCTGGACCTCGGCCAGGGTGACTCCCGCCTCCGCGACAAGAACGTCATCCACCGGATCGACATCCCGTATGGCGCGCATCCGGCGGGTGGAGAGTAGGATTTCGCCCTGGGGACTCTGGCCGCCGACAAGGCCGGTATTGCCGCCCTGGACGACCAGGGGGGCGCCCTCTGCGGCGCAGAGCCTGACGATGGCGGCGGTCTCCTCCGTCGAGGCCGGTGAAAGCATGAGGGGGGTGGCGCCGCTCCAGCGGTCACGCCACTCGACCAGCCATGGTGCGAGGATCTCCGGGTCGTCAGCCCAGCCCGCAGGCCCGACAAGGGCCTTGAGCCGGTTCAGGAAGGCGTCGGACGGGGCGGAGCTCATGGCCGGAAGGTAGGCGCTCGGCGTCCGGGAAGCCAGAGCGCCGCGCTCATCCGACCGCGCCGGCGGCTCGCCGGAGGCGGTCGTTGATGGCCTCCCCGAGACCCTCATTCGGTATGGGGGCGATGGCGATACCCGAAGGGCGCCGGGCGTCGGCCTCGCGCAGGAAGGCGAAGAGGTTGGCGGCCGCCTCGACGAGGTCGCCGGTCGGGCTGAGGTTCAGGGTGTCCGGGCCAGGGGCCGCCGGACCGAAGGCGAGGTGAATCTCGCCTGCACGCCGATCCCTGGCGTCCAGACGGACGGGCGCCTCCGGGGCGTAGTGCCGGGTCAGCCGCCCGGGTGAACGGCGGGCGTCCGCCTGGGCTTCGGCCAGGGGTCCGACCAGGGCCTCGACCTGGTCCCGGGTGACCCGCCCGGGGCGAAGCAGGCGCGGGGTGTCGAGGAGGGCCACCACGGTGGACTCCAGCCCGACCTCACATGCACCGCCGTCGAGGGCGACGTCAGCGGCCGATCCCGTCTCGTCCACGGCGGCGGCGAAGGTGGTGGGGCTGGGCCGGCCGGACCGGTTGGCCGAGGGCGCGGCGAGAGGGCCGCCAAAGGCGCGCAGGACCTCCAGGGCCAGGGGATGGGCCGGAACCCGCACCGCCACCGTGTCCAGTCCGGCACGGGCGAGGTCGCAGACCGCTCCGCCAGGCTGGACCGGCAGGACAAGGGTCAGGGGCCCCGGCCAGAAGGCGGCGGCGAGGATTTCCGCATCCGGCCCGAAGACCGCAACACGGCGCGCAGCCTCCACGTCGGCGACATGGGCGATCAGGGGGTTGAAGGCCGGACGCCCCTTTGCGGCGTACACGGTGGCCACGGCGCGCGGGTTCCCGGCGTCCGCCGCCAGTCCATAGACCGTCTCGGTCGGAAGGATCACCAGCCTGCCGTCGCGCAGGGCCGAGGCCGCTGCGGCCGGAGTTCCAGCCTGAGGCGCTCTCACGCCCCCTCCCCCGCCGTAAGGGCCAGCAGGGCGAAGCTTGCCAGCCAGTGCTCGCCCATGTAGTCGCCAGCCACGTGCCGCAGGCTGGCGGCGAGGTGGCGGTCCGCCGCGGTGCGGGCGGCCTCCGCGGCTGGATCTCCGGAGCCCAGGGCCTCGGCGATGTTCGTCCAGCACCAGGCGCGGGACAGGTTGAGCCCGTCCAGGTGGGCGATCTTGCCGTCGCTGCGGTCGCTGACCTGGGCGGGCGTGAAGAGGCTGGCGGGCGCGCCGTCGGCGGCCCGGGGCAGGAAGCCGGCGAACCAGGCCCGAAAGGCGTCGACCGGCAGCACCCGGCGCAGGCACTCGGCCTCCATCAGGGCCGGCGAAAGGAAGTCCTCGCCCGAGGGCTCCCACGCCTGGCAGTCCCGGTCCTGGGCGTACCAGGAGAGGGCCTTTGCACGGAGGAGATCGCCGAGGTCGCCGTCGCCGGCCGCTGCGGCGTAGTCGAGGGCCAGGGCCAGGGCGAAGGCGGTGGAGGAATGCACCCCCGTGCGCACGGGATAGGCGGCGAGGGGCAGGTGGGCGCGGAACCGGTCGGCGAAGTCGGCGGCGAGGGGCGCGAGACGCGCCGCCCAGGGACCGTCGAGACCGAGGAGCTCAGCCTGCAGCTTGAGAAGCCAGGCCCAGCCATAGGGTCGCTCGAAGCCACGCGCGGTTGGCCGGCGCAGGAAGGCGCGCTCACCTTCGACGGCGTCCTCGGTGAAGGCGGAGACGAAACGGGCGTCGATCTCGGAGGCGACCGGATGGTCCGGAAAACGTCGGCGCACCGCCGCCAGCGTCCAGTAGCCATGCACGCAGGAATGCCAGTCGAAACTGCCGAAGAAGACGGGATGCAGGCGTCGGGGCGCCGCCAGGTCGTCCTCGCCCGACAGGACCTGGTCCAGCTTGTAGGGCCAGGGCCGGGTGACGTGCCCGAGGGCGATCCGGGCGAAGCCGGCGGCGATCTCAGGGGTGAGCCGGGAAGGCGAGGACATGCATCAGGACCGTGTTGACGAGCAGGAGGACCACCGCGGT
>JBJTFE010000083.1:0-3056 GCA_046093265.1 Phenylobacterium sp.
CGGGGGCAGGGAACGGCGGGGGCGGCCCGCTCCTTCGGCTGGATGTTCGAGGTGCTCGGCGTGCGCCTGATCGGCCTGACGGCGGCGCTGGACAATGTGCGCTCCGCCCGGGTGATCGAGGCCGCCGGCTTCCGCCCCATGGGCGAGCGCGATAGCCGCCGCCCCGACGGGACCTTCCGCCGCTCGCTCTACTGGGAGATGACCGCCGAGGACTGGCGCCGGGCCCGCGCCTCCGGCCCTGAAGACGCCTCTTCGTGAGCCAGCAGCCAGGCCTTGCGCTCCAGCCCTCCCGCATAACCGGTCAGGGCGCCGGACCGGCCGACCACCCGATGGCATGGGATCAGCAGGGCCACGGGGTTGGCTCCATTCGCCAGGCCCACCGCACGGACCGCCCGGGGCGCGCCGACCTGGATGGCGATGTCGAGATAGCTTCGGGTCGCACCCTGGGGGATGTCGCACAGGGCCGTCCACACCTCCTCCTGGAAGCGGGTCCCCGCCGTGGCGCAGTCGAGCCGGGCCAGGGCGTCCGGATCGCCCTCGAAATATCTGCCCAGGGCCTCGGATACGCGAGGCGGCGCGGCACCCGTCTCCAGGGAAGGCCCGGGATACAGGCGCGCCATGCGCTGGCGGATGCGGGGCAGGCCCGAGCCGAAGTCCAGGCCCCGGAGGATCCCCGCCTCGTCGAGGATCACCTCGATCTGGCCGAGGGGTGAGGCGACCTCCGAGACTGTCAGTCGGCGGGGCGGCGGTGCGTCGATCTTCATTCGGCGGGTCCTTTGCGTGGGGATGCGGCGTCGGCGTCCTTCGCCCAGAGATGGGCGGCGGCATAGGCCCGCCAGGGACGCCAGGCCTCGGCGCGCGCCAGCAGGGCTTCGGGGGTGGGCCTGCGGCCTTCCGGGTCTGCAGCCGCCCTCAGGAGGGCCAGGTCCGAATGCGGGAAGGCGTCCGGCTCGCGAAGGGCGCGCATGGCGATGTACTGGGCGGTCCAGGCGCCCACCCCGGGGAGGGCCGAGAGCCTGCGGACGGCGCCTTCGAGATCCTGGCCCGGAGCAAACAGCTGGGCGTCCTCCGTCGCCAGACTGGCGATGGCCGCCAGGGCCCTGCCGCGCGCCCGGGGCATGGGCAGGGATTCGGGGTCAAGGCTGGCGAGCCGGTCCGGTCCAGGGAACAACCTGCCCAGGCCAAACCGGCGTGCGGGCTCGGTGTCGATGTGGGCGCCATGGTGGGCCGCCAGCCGGCTGGCCAGACCCCGTGCGGCGACCACCGTCACCTGCTGGCCGAGGATGGCCCTGACCGCTGTCTCGAAGCCATCCCAGGCGCCGGGCGCCCGAAGGCCGGGATGCCGGGCGACCAGGGGGCCGAGTTCAGGATCCTCGCCGAGATGCGCCCTCACGGGCTCAGGGTCGAGGGCAAGGTCGAAAACCCTGCGGATCTGGGCCAGGACCCGGGGGAGGACGCGGAGGTCTGGGAACCAGAGACGGGCGGACAGGGTGTCGCCCCGCCCGGGCTCGACCCGGACCACGCCGGCGGCGCCTGCGACCGCCAGGGTCCGCACATAGGCCTGGCCATCGATCCGCTCGACCCCCTCCACCTGCCTTTGGGCGAAGAAGTCCAGCATCCGGGGCCAGTCGTAGGGCGGTCGGTAGGCGAGCCGCAGGGTGACGCCGTCGGACAGGCCCGCCTCTGCGCCGGGGCGGCGGCGCAGGCTGGAGGGCGTCCGGCCACAGGCGGCCCGGAAGGCCTCGTTGAAGCGCCGCAGGCTGCCGAAGCCGGAGGCGATGGCGACCTCTGACATGGAGAGTCCGGTCTCCCGGATCAGGCGGCGGGCCATGTGCAGCCTGCGGGTCTGGGCCACCGCGACCGGGGAGGCTCCCAGGTGCTCCTGGAACAGGCGTCTGAGATGTCGCTCTCCCACGCCCAGGCGCCCCGCCAGGCCCTGCATGTCGCCGTTATCCAGGGCCCCGAGGTCGATCAGGGCGAGGGCGCGCGAGACCGTGTTGGCGGTCCCGTTCCAGGCGCCGAGCTCCGGAGCGGCCTCCGGGCGGCATCTCAGGCAGGGCCGGAATCCGACAAGCTGCGCCGCCGCCGCCGAACTGAAGAACCGCACATTCTCCGGCCGGGGCTTCCGGGCCGGACAGACGGGCCGGCAATAGATTCCGGTCGTGACGACTCCCCCGAACAGCTGCCCGTCGAGGCGTACGTCCCGGGTGGCGAAGGCGCGAAAACTGGCGGCGGGATCCAGGTCCATGGCCTCAGCATAGTCCTATCCGAGGCGAATGTCTGGGGGTTTTCGGACGCCGATTCCGCGGTCGGCGTCCCCGGCCAGGTCAGGGCCTGGCCGGGGAGCCGGTCTCAGGACGCCGGCTTGGCGGCCGCGGGTTGCTGGGCGTTGTTCCCGCCCGGCAGGGGGCCGCGGTTCAGGTCGAAGAACTTGGGCGCCATCTTAGGCACGGCCTCGTCGAGGATGGTCTGGACCGTCCAGCCCTCTTCCTTGGTCACGGTCTCGACCGGACGGGGCTGGGAGTAGAGGATGATGTTCTCGCCCGAGGCGCCGAAGATCTGGCCGGACACGTGCGAGGCGGCCGGGGCCACCATGGCGACGGAGAAGCGGGCCGGCTGATCGGCGCGGATCTTCTCGGCCATCACGGCGCGGCGAGCGGCGGCGGCCTCGTCCTTCACCGGCACGGACTGGGTCATGCGGGTCCAGGCCACGGGGGCCAGGCAGTTGGAGCGCACATTGTTGCGCGCGCCCTCCATGGCGATGATCCGCGACAGGCCGGCTATGCCCATCTTGGCCGCGCCGTAGTTGGCCTGGCCGATGTTCCCGAAGAGCCCCGAGGTGGAGGTGAAGAACATGTAGGCGCCGTCGTTCTGCTCGCGGAACAGTTCGATGGTGGCCCGGGCGACGTTGAACGAGCCGCGCATGTGCACGGGCCGCTCGGTGAAGTGCACAGCCAGCTGCGGCGGTACTGCCTGCGCATCGGCCAACACAAAGTCCAGCCAGGGCATGGCGGTGGAACCGAGGAAGCCCAGGTAGGTGCCCTGCTGCGGCGCCG
>JBJTFE010000084.1:0-2038 GCA_046093265.1 Phenylobacterium sp.
GTCGCCTTCGAGGAATTGTGGAACCAGAAGGTCAATGCCGAGCCCTCTGCGGACCTAATCTCCATGCTGGTGCACAATCCGGCCACCCGCGAGATGGACCGCGACACCTATCGCGGCAATGTCATCCTGCTGATCGTCGGCGGCAACGACACGACCCGCAACACCATCTCCGGCAGTGTCGTGGCGCTGAACCAGTTCCCCGCCCAGTACGACAAGCTGCGCGCCAACCCGGCCCTCATCCCGTCCATGGTCTCCGAGACGATCCGCTGGCAGACGCCCCTGGCCCACATGGCCCGGGTGGCGAAGACCGACTTCGAGCTGGGCGGCAAGACCATCAAGGCCGGCGACCGGGTGGTGATGTGGTACCTCTCCGGCAACCGGGACGAGGACGAGATCGACAATCCGAACGCCTACATCATCGACCGCGACCAGTCCCGGCACCACATGTCCTTCGGCTTCGGCGTCCATCGCTGCGTCGGCAACCGGGTGGCTGAGCTGCAGCTGACCATCATCTGGGAAGAGATCCTCAAGCGCTTCCCCGAGATCCGCGTCTCGGGCGAGCCGGTCCGCAACTTCTCGGCCTTCGTGCACGGCTTCGAGACCCTGCCGGTCATCATTCCGGCCCGGAACTGAGCCCGGACCGGATTCCATGACCGAGCTTGGGGAAGCGGCGGGCGTCCTCGCCCCGCCGCGACGGCGTGACGCAGCGGCGACGCGCGCGACCATACTGGAGGCGGCCAAGACCGCCTTCGCCGTCACGGGCTATGACCGGACCTCCCTGCGCGACATCGCCGCCCTGGCCGGGTCGGACGTGGCCCTGATCCCGCGCTATTTCGGGGGCAAGGAGGGGCTGTTCACCGAGGCCCTCAAGGCGACCATCGCCCCTGACCGACTGCGCGACTGGGACCGGCGCCGCTTCTCCCGGGACGTGGCCGAGATGATGGCCGGCGCCGCCGACATCGCCGATCCCCGGACCCGGACCTTCCAGTTCCTGCTGCAGGCGGCGACCTCGCCCACCACGGCGCCCCTGCTGGGCCGTGCGGTACAGGAGCGGTTCCTGGCGCCCATCCGCGACTGGCTGGGAGAGGCCGCCGGGCAGGAACAGGCCCGGGTTCTGGCGGCCGTCTATATCGGCTTTCTGGTGGAGCGGCTGATCCGGGGCGTCGCCCTGGAAGGGCCGGAACGCACCGCCTTCGTCGAGCGCGTCACCGCGGTGATCGACGGGGTGATCGGGGCGGCGTAAGGCCTGCGCCCGGGAGGGGCGGCCGGCCTCAACCGGTGCGGCCCGGCGCCAGCCAGCCGTCCTCCCGCAGAAGACCCACCCGGGAGCGGGAGACCGGCGCCTCGAGGCCGCCGGTCAGGCGAAGGCGCAGGTTTCGGCCGTCTTCGACGACGCCGAGAATCGCCCCGCGCGCCACCCACCAGGATCGGTGGGTCTGCACCCCCTCCAGGCCCGAAAGGCCCGCCATGGCCTGGGACAGGGACATGAGGACGAGGGCGGACCCGAGGGGGGTGTGAACCCGGACATAGTGATCCTCTACCTGCAGACAGGTGACCTCCCGGCCCAGCCGGGGGGGCAGCCGGTCTCGGGGGTCGGCCGCCGTCGGGTCGGGACCGGCGACGGAGGCTCGGCGGCGACGGTCCGCCCACAGGATGATCACCGTCGCCACGACGCTGATCGCCAGGCACTGGGCATACCATTCCAGGGCCGAGACCTGGGCCACGACCGGCCAGAGACGGAGGGCCAGCAGGCGGCTGACGCCGGCGGGAGCCAGGGTCAGGAGGGCGACGGCCGGCGGCGTCCAGAGCCAGGTCGGAAGTCGTCGGGCCCGGGCCTGGCGCGCCAGGAGGGTCAGGCCGGCGCCGAAGGTCAGGGATCCGACCCAGACGCAGACCAGCCAATAGCCGATCCGCCCGACGAGGGGACCGTTGAGGTAGCTGCCGAAGGGCCCCAGGACGCCCAGGATGAGGCCGCAGGCCGTGGATCCGATCAGGCCGATGACCAGTGGACGCCCTCGTGCGGCTCCGGCCCCGTCCC
>JBJTFE010000085.1:0-22020 GCA_046093265.1 Phenylobacterium sp.
GCGCGCCCATTGCGGCGTTCACCGCGCGGGTCATCGGACCCTCCGTGCGCGCGGGCCGAAGCAGCACCGAGCCGAGCATTGGCGACAGGCTGAGGGCCAGAAGGGCTGAGAAGACTACGGCCGCGGCGACCGAGACGGCCAGCTCGACGAACAGCCGGCCGGTGAAGCCCGGCATGAACATCAGTGGGGCGAAGACCGAGATCAGCACCACCGTTGTCGCCACAACTGCAAAGAAGACCTGCCGGGCGCCTCTCTGGGCGGCGATGAGCGGGGGTTCGCCTTCGTCGATCCTCCTCTGGATGTTCTCCACCACGACAATGGCGTCGTCGACGACGAGGCCTATCGCCAGGACCAGGGCCAGCAGGGTCAGCAGGTTCACCGAGAACCCCAGGCCCGCGAGGACGATAAAGCTCGACAGAATGCAGATCGGCGCGACGACAGAGGGAACCAGCGCCGCCCGCCACGACCCCAGGAAGACGAGGTTCACCAGCGCCACGAGGACCAGGGCGATGCCCATGGTGATCCAGACCTCCTCGAGGGCGTGACGAGTGAAGCTGGTGAAGTCCACCCCCACCTCGATCTTTGTCCCCGGCGGCAGGCTGCGGTTGATCTCCCGGAGCTGTTCCCGGATGCCGTCCGAGATCTCCAGGTCATTGGCTTGCGACTGCCTGAAGACGGCCATGCCGACCTGGTCGTTACCGTTGGAGCGAAACAGCCGACGCCGCTCGTCTGGCCCCTCCTCGATCCGCGCCAAGTCGCCAAGACGCACGACATAGGCGTTGGGGTTGGCGGCGCTCGCCGCCGCTGACTGGGGCGAGGCGGCTGCGCCTGCGGCGGCGGCTGAAGAGCCCAGCGCGCCCTGCTGTCCGGCGGCCGTGCTGGCCGAGCGGCTGGCGCCCGACGGGGCGACTGGAAGCTGGGCGAAGTCCTCCGGCGTCGCGTATCCCCGGGCCACCCGGATCGTGAAGTCTTTGGACGGCGCCTCAAGGGCGCCCGCGGGCAGTTCCAGGTTCTGCGCCCGTAACGCGGACTCCACATCGTCCACCGTGATTCCGCGCGCCGCCATGGCCATGGGGTCCAGCCAGATGCGCATGGCGTAGACCTGGGCGCCGCCCAGTCCCACCTGGGCCACCCCGGGCACGGTCGAGAGCCGCTCCACCAGGTACCGGTTCGCATAATCGGTCAGCTGCAGGCGGTTCAGCGTGGCCGACGTCAGGCTGAGGAACATGATCGGCGAGTCGTCCGCATTCGCCTTGGCGATCTGCGGGGGATCGGCCTGATCCGGCAGCAGGGGCGTGACCCGGCTGACCGCATCGCGCACATCATTCGCGGCGTCGTCGAGATTACGATCCAGGGTGAAGGAGATCGAAATCCGGCTTCCCCCGTCCCGGGAGGTGGAGTTCACCCTGTCGATGCCCTGGATTCCCGAGACCTGGCGCTCAATCAGCTGGGTGATCCGCTCCTCGACCACCTCCGCGGAGGCCCCGCGATAGTTGGTCGAAACGCTCACGACCGGCGGATCGACGCTCGGGAGTTCCCGGACCGCGAGGGAAAAGTAGCTCGCAAGGCCCACGACGCAGAGAAGGATCGCCCCGACCGCCGCGAAGACCGGGCGACGGACCGACAGATCGGACAGCGTCATCCGGGCCTGCGCGGGGCGGCGCCTCCCGCTGCCGGACCGCCGGCCGGGCGGACCGGCTGTCCGGACTGCACCCGGTTCAGTCCGTCGGCGACGACGCGGTCCGCCGGGGTGACGCCCTCGAGGATTTCAACCCAGCCGTCCTGGCGCAGTCCCGCCCTCACCGGCCTCTGTTGGACGGTCATCCGGCCGCCCTCCTCGATCACCACAAACACCGAGGCGCCCTCGCCCTGGACCGCGACCGCAGACTCCGGCAGCGCCAGGCCTGTACGCGCGCCCTGACTCACGCCGACGCGCAGCATCATTCCCGGCTTGAGGCGCCCCTCGGCGCTGGAAAACTCGGACCGCGCGGTCAGGGCGCGGGTGCGTTCGTCGATCCGGGTGTCGAGGCGGATGATGCGGCCGCTGAACCGGGCGTCCGGCCAGGCGTCGACGGTCGCCGTCAGGGTCTGCCCTTCGCGGACCGCCGCCAGGAACCGTTCCGGAACCTGGAAATCGACTCGGATGACGGAGAGATCATCCAGGGTGACGATGGCGGCTCCGGGATTGACCACGGCGCCGGGCGCGATGTCGGATAGCCCGACCACGCCGGCGAAGGGCGCGCGGATCACCCGGTCGCCCAGCCTGGCCTCGGCCGCCGCGACGTCGGCCCGGGCGGCCCTCCAGGCGGCTTCATACTGATCAATAGCGGCCGTGGAGGCGTAGCCCTGCTCTCCCAGGGACCGCCAGCGATCATAGGCCCGGCGGGCCTGGACCTCCCTTGCCCGCGCCTGCGCCAGCGCGGCGTCCTGCTCGGTGGTCTCCAGCTCAACGAGGACCTGCCCCTTGATCACCTTCTGGCCGGGAGTGAAGAGGACTCGGCTGACAAGCTGGGTGGTGGCGGCGGAAAGGGTGACCGATTGGCGGCCCTTGGCGACCCCCAGCAGCTCAAGGCGATCGATAAAGGTGCGGCTGCTCGGGCGGACCAGCGCGACCTGCGGCGCCTCCCCGCGAACCCCTCCGGGACCGGCCCGACCCATGCCCGCCCTGGCGCCGGACGCCCCGGCCGGCCCGCCGGTCGCCGGCTTGTCGGCGAATAACACCTTCATCGCGCCGGCCGCCAGCATCAGCAGAACCGCGGTGACCGCAAGGGCAAGAAAGAAATGGCGCCTGAACACGTGCGCAAAACTCCGGGGCCCCGGTGAAATTCGGAGCGTCAGAAAACTCACTATTCGAAATCCCCCGCCCGCCTGCCCGGCGTCCGCCCGACAGGCGCGCGGCGACCAGGTCAGGCGTCGTAGCCGGGCGACTCCCGATCCAGTTTACGCAGACAGCCGGGCCAGCCCAGCTTGCCGCCGATACCCTGACCCACCTGCCGTCGGACCTCTTCCTGGGCGGCTTCCGGGGCGATGAGGACATTCTCGCGGCCGCAGGAAAGCGCCATGACCTGCTGCTTGCAGGCCCGTTCCAGGAAGAACATGCCGTTCCAGCACTCTGCCGCCGTCGGTCCCAGAGCCAGCGTACCATGGTTGCGCAGCAGCATCAGGGTCTTGTCGCCCAGATCCGCCACCAGACGTTCACGCTCGTCGAGGTTCAAGGCGATGCCCTCATAGTCGTGATAGGCCAGATGCGGCAGACAGATCAGCGAATGCTGCGAGAGCGGCAGCAGTCCCTCCCTCTGTGAAGACACCGCCGCCCCCTGGTCCGAATGCAGGTGCATGACAAAGTGGGCGTCCTCGCGGTTCATGTGCACCGCCGAGTGGATGGTGAAGCCCGCCGGATTGATGAAGTAGGGCGTCTCGTGAAGGATGTTTCCCTCCACGTCGATGCGCACCAGGGACGAGGCCGTGATCTCGTCGAACAGCATGCCGTAGGGGTTGATCAGGAAGTTATGCTCCGGACCGGGGATGCGGGCGGAGATATGGGTGTAGATCATGTCATCCCACCCGTAGAGAGCTGCCAGACGGTAGAGGGCGGCCAGATCCACCCGGGTGCGCCACTCCTCGTCGCTCACCTTGCCCTTCAGCGAGACCACGCCCGCAACCGAACCATCCGCCATGACGACCTCCCTGATCGCACTTGTCGCAAGGGTCGCCCCGGCGGCCCGAAAGGTCAAGCGCGATGCGGGGCCTCAGGAATCGGAGCGTATGCGCGAAACCGCCCGAAGCCAGGCCGAATAGGCGGCGTCCGCCGCCGCGCCGTCGGCGTCCGGAGTCAGCCTGTGGGTCTGGGGTCGCGCCGACGCGGCGGTCTCGAGGTCAGGATAAAGGCCGCAGCCCAATCCGGCGAAGAGGGCGGCCCCGAGGGCGGTGGCCTCCTCATAGTCGGCGCGCCCCACTGGCAGGCGCGTCAGGTCCGCAAGCTTCTGGCAGAACCAGGCCGAGCGCGACATGCCTCCGTCAACCCGCAACTCGGCGCCGGGACCGAAGGCGGCCGGCGCATCCAGTCGCATGGCC
This sequence comes from Phenylobacterium sp., assembly GCA_046093265.1. Taxonomy (GTDB): domain Bacteria; phylum Pseudomonadota; class Alphaproteobacteria; order Caulobacterales; family Caulobacteraceae; genus Phenylobacterium. The sequence continues at coordinate 4,075 of JBJTFE010000085.1, forward strand.
TCGATCAGGTCGCGGGTCTGGAAGGCCGCGGCGGCGAAAGCGGCGTCGGCGATCTCGGCAAGGCCGGTGTCTCTGGTCATGCCCAGCAGCGCGCCCCTGGCGTCCGGGTCCCACCAGGGGGCGCCAAGCCCGGTGAAGGCGGGCGCAAGGATCACCCCATGCCCGGGCCGGGCGCCCTTGGCGAGCGCCTCGACCTGCGCCCCGCCACCGGGTACGCCCAGGCCCTCGTTGATCCATTGCAGGGCGGCGCCGGCGACGAAAATCGACCCCTCAAGGGCATAGGTCGTCCGGCCGCCCACCCGGGCCGCGACCGTGGTCAGCAACCGCGTCGATGAACGTGCCGCCGTCTCTCCAGTGTTCAGGAGCATGAAGCAGCCGGTGCCGTATGTGGCCTTCATCTCGCCGGGCCTGAGGCAGCCCTGCCCCATCAGGGCCGCCTGCTGGTCGCCGGCAACGCCGCGGATCGCAATCGCACCGCCCAGCAGGTCGGGAAGAGTCTCCCCAAAGTCCGCAGCGCAATCCAGTACTCGGGGAAGGAGCGCTCGGGGCACGCGGAACATTTCCAGAAGCTCGTCCGACCAGTCCTGCTTATGGATATCGAAAAGGAGCGTTCGAGACGCGTTGGTGGCGTCTGTGGCGTGCACCTTTCCGCCCGTGAGATTCCAGATAACCCAGGTGTCCATTGTGCCGGCCAGGAGGTCGCCCGCCTCGGCCCGACCTCTCAGCCCAGGCTGACTGTCGAGAATCCAGGCGATCTTGGTCGCTGAGAAGTAGGGATCAAGGAGCAGACCCGTCAGGGCTGTAACCCGGGTTTCAAGGCCCCTGGCGCGCAGCGCTTCGCAGGCCGGGGCCGTCCGACGATCCTGCCAGACGAGCGCCCGGCCTACGGGCGCGCCCGTCCTGCGATCCCAGACGACCACGGTCTCCCGCTGGTTGGTCACGCCGATGGCGGCCAGCTGAGCGGGGCTCACCCCGGCCGCCTCCAGCACTCCGCGCAGCACCTTCAGAGAGGCGACGATGATCTCCTGCGCGTCATGTTCGACCTCCCCGTCCCGCGGATAGTGCTGGGTCAAAGGCTCGGCCAAACTGGCGATCTCTGCGCCCGCGGCGTCGAAGAGAATGGCCCGGGTGGAGGTCGTTCCCTGGTCCAGGCTGAGGAGGAAGGCGGACGTCATGACATGCCTCAACATTCCGTTCAGCTTGTTCTATACAGCGACCGACGACCGCGCTGGCGGGGGGCTGCCAGCGGATCACTGGGGTCGCCGGTAAGACAGGCCACCAGCGGAGATTTCCAATTGGGCGACAGGGTGGACGAGATCATGTCCCTCGCCAAGAGCCGCGATGTCGCGGATCGCGAGAGGCTCCTGATCCGCCTTGTGGACATGTGCAACCGCGCGTCCGACGATCTTCAGGCCCCGCGCGTCCAGACGCTGCTTTCTCAAGTCTTTTTCGACCTCGTCTTCCAGGCCGAATTCGAAATCCGGCTACGGCTTGCGGAGAAAATCGCGTCCGCGGACTGGGCTCCCTCCGCCCTCATCAGCATCCTTTCCTTCGACGACATCGAGATCGCCCGACCGATCATCGCGCGGAGTCCTCTGCTGAAGGATCCCGACCTGATCCGGATCCTCGTGGAGGCGACCCTCGAGCACCAGGTCGAAGTGGCCCGCCGTTCGGGGATCAGCCCGGAGGTCATCGACGCCATCCTGAAAACCGCCCGGCCGGAGGTCATGACAGCCCTGGCGGGCAACCCGACGGCGCAGGTCTCGGAAGACCATCTCCTGCAGCTGGTCCAGATGGCCGAAGAGGTGACAACCCTGCACGACCCTCTGGCGACACACCCCCAGCTCAACGCTGGGCTCGCCGGCTCCCTCTACGCCTGGGTCGGCGCCACCCTGCGGAAGTCCCTCGCCGATCGCTTCGACCTGGACCAGAGCGCTCTCGACGAGGCCCTCGCTTTGTCGATCCAGCAAGCCACGACCGGCGGCCCAGCCGAGCTGGTCAGGCAGGACCCGTCTGGAGAAACGGCGCAAGAGCGCAACGACCGCCGCCTGATCGCAAAGATGGACATGGCCGGACAGCTGCGGCCAGGCTATCTGCTCAAGGCCTTGAAGGAAGAGAGGTTGTCGCTCTTCGTCGCCGCGCTCGCCGCCCTCGGTCGTTTCGAGATTCGAGACGTGAAGTCCGCGCTGAGGTCGAAAACGCCAGAGGCGTTCGCCCTCGCCTGCGTCGCCGTCGGGGTGGATCGCACTGTCTTTCCGACTCTTCTGGCTCAGGTCCGGGCTTTGAACGGTGGGGCGCCCCGGGGGGGTGGACAGGTTGACAAGGCTGCGGTCCAGACCATGGCGCGCGTGAACCCCAAGTCCGCAGGCGGGCTGTTCCGCAAGGCGGTTTCGAGACCCTGAGTCGCAAGCTGAGAATGAATCCGGTGTACACTTCCCCAAGGCCCAGCCGACCCAGGCTGACGTTCCTGAGCAGCGACCGGCCCGAGGCTGTTGAAGCCAGGGGGCGGCTTGCCGAGATCTATGGAGACCACAAGCCCGATCAGGCGCAGGTGATTGTAGCGCTCGGCGGCGACGGGTTCATGCTCGAGGTCCTTCACCTGCCGATCGCCCGCCGGATTCCCATCTACGGCATGAACATGGGCTCCGTCGGGTTTCTGATGAACGATTACTCGGCGGAGTCGCTCCCGGAACGCATAGAGGCGGCGGAGCGGGCGGAAATCCATCCCCTCGTCATGAGCGCTATCGATACAAAGGGGCAGAGCTTCACAGCGATGGCGATCAACGAGGTTTCGCTTCTTCGGCAAACGCGACAGACAGCCAAGCTGAGAATCCTGATCGACGGGAAGATCCGCCTGGCCGAGCTGTCTTGCGACGGGGCCCTCGTTGCAACACCGGCGGGATCGACCGCCTACAACCTGTCGGCGCATGGTCCGATCATTCCGCTGGAGGCCCGTGTCCTGGCGCTCACGCCCATCAGCGCCTTTCGCCCGCGTCGATGGAAGGGCGCGCTCCTGCCCCACAAAGCGCGCGTCTGCTTTGAAGTCCTCGAAGCGGACAAGCGCCCGGTCAGCGCGGTCGCCGACAACTTCGAGGTCCGGAATGTATCCGAGGTCTGCGTGACCGAGGATCGCGAGGTCTCCATGACCATGCTTTTCGACGCCGGGCGAGGTCTGCAGGAAAGAGTGCTGGCCGAGCAGTTCTCTTCTTGACGGCCTGCACCGGTCGTTAACCGACCGAAGCTACAGTCTGCGAAAGGCCACACAGACCGGGCAAGAAAGCAATGTCGCCAGCCAACCTCAGACGTCCCACGATCGGGGAATCCGCCGTCGCCCGCGCAGAGGCTGCGCTGGCCGCCATGTCCGTCAACTTTCAGCAGTGGCTTGAAGGCGAGGTCACGAGACTGGATGACGCCATGAGCGCCGTGAGGGCCAAGGGTAGGTCCGCCACCAACATGGAAGCGCTCTATCATCGCGCCCATGACCTCAAAGGCCTGGGGACGACCTATGGCTATCCCATCATTTCGCAGATCGCCGGGCTGCTCTGCCGCGTCATCGATACGCCTGAGCGACGGCAGGGTTCGCGTCTGGACCTGGTGCTGGCCCATGTCGATGCGATCAAGGCCGCCGCCCGGGACAAGATCAAGAGCGAGGAAGACGCCGTCGGCCAGGCGCTTGTCAAAGCTCTGGCCGCCAAAGTCGAAGAACTCGACCCGTAGACCTGACCGTGTCCGTCTCAGGCTACATTACACGGTCCAGGGGCTCGGCGACGTCTCCGTAACCGGCCTCGGGGGGCAGGGTCAGAACCTTCCCCTCCGGACGATCTTCAATCCGCGGCTGGACCGCGAAAGGGGCGCGACCCCGCGCCCGCCCGAGGCAGTCTTCAGCGCCGGAAGCCTCCGCAAGAAGCTGTACATTCATCCGGGTCGGGAAAATGACCTTCCTGGCGCCCGTCCCGGCGAGCTCAAGAACCCGGCGGGGCGAAATCCACTCCGCCTCAACCGTCTCGCGACCATCACACGCAGCAAGCTGGTCTTCGGGCGCCTTGACCGCATAGAACCAGGTGTCGAAACGCTTCGGGGTCAGCGGGGGCGTGATCCAGCGCGCAAAGACCGTCAGAGCGGAAAGGTCCAGCCTGACCCTCAGGTCCCGCACCACGTCCAGAAAGGATAGGTCTCCGGCGTCCACCGCCTTCCGGATATCGAGCGGCGCAGCCTCCCCCCGGAACATCTCGCCATCCGGCGTCCGCGCCAGCAGGACGCCCGCCTCTTCAAACACCTCGCGGATCGCAGCGATCCGCAAGGGACGCTGAACGTCGTCGAAGGTTTCAAAGTCCAGGGCGTATTGCGACCAGGCGTCGGTGTGATCACGCTCGTGGCTCTTCCCGCCGGGAAAGACAAGGGCGCCGGACGCGAAGTCGATCTGATGGTGGCGCTTCACCATCAGGACTTCGAACTCGGGATCATCACGAAGCAGAAGGATGGTGGCCGCAGGTTTGATGGCGCTGTCGGGAGCGATCTCTGTCATGAGGCCATGATGCGGCTAGCAAATGCAGACTGGCAAGAGGGTTGAGCCGGCGAAACCTTGTCGTACAGGTCTCGTATGGACACGCGCGCCCAGTCGGGACCTTGCCGCACGCCAGGTTAACGACCTTCCGGAATTCACACATCTCCGGATCAAGGACGCGGAGGTCACCTCTCAGTGCGCGACCTCGGGTGGCCGCGAAACCCGTTGCACCCGACGATCAGCGTCGGGATCACGCTGCGCCTTCCTCAGCCAGCCGGCCTCGGCAGCCTGGCCCGCGCCCGGGTTCGCGCCCTGGTTCGCTTCGGGATCGCGAGAAAGATCCCTCTGACACATGCCCATCGCCGGCAGTGGGAGCTTTGGATGATGTGGGGCGGGGCCGGCGCCGCAGATCACTGCGAAACATGATCGCCCCTTGTTGATCTGGAACCGGTTCTGTCCCCTTAGACATTCTGTCTGAAGGGACAGGCGCAAGGGATGAGGATCCGGTTATGCTTCTGAAAGGTCTGAAGGTCGTGGAGTTCGCCTCCTACATCGCAGCGCCCGGTGCGGCGGGGATTCTTGGCGACTGGGGTGCGGACGTCATCAAGGTCGAGCGACCGGAGGGCGACCCGATGCGTCACGTCTTCGCAGACACCAAGTCCGCGGTGGCCGGAAACCCGACCTTCGCCGTCGATAACCGCGGCAAGCGGGCCGTGGTCCTCGACATATCCAGGCCGGGCGGGCGGGACGCCCTGGCTCGCCTTTCCGCCTCCGCCGATGTGTTCCTGACCAATGTCCGGCCGGCTGCGCTGATGCGTGCGGGGCTGGATGAGGCGAGCCTGAGGCGGGACAATCCGCGCCTAGTCTACGCCATGGTCACCGGCTACGGACTGGAAGGTCCAGACGCCCATCTGCCGGGCTTCGACGTCACCGCCTTCTGGGCGAGATCCGGCGTCGCGCGCATGCATACGCCCAAGGGCGCGGACCCCTTCATTCTGAGGACCGGCGTCGGCGATCACACCACGTCCATGGCGACGGTTTCGGCCATCCTCGCCGCCCTCTACGAGCGCAGCCAGACGGGGGTGGGCCGTCTGGTCCAGACCTCCCTCCTCGCCACCGGGGTCTACACGGTGTCCTCCGACATGGCGGTGCAACTCGCCTTCGGACGCCTGGCGTCGAACCGCCCGCGGACGGACCCCTTTGATCCCCTCGCCAATTTCTATCGCAGCTCGGATGACCACTGGTTCGTTCTCAATCCCCGTGGCGGCGGCGCCGACTGGAGGGCCCTGACCCGGGCCTGCGCGCGACCGGACCTCGCCGACGACGAGCGGTTTTCAAGCGGGAGATCGCGCCGGATCAACAGCGCCGCCCTGGTTCAGGAACTGGAGGCCGCCTTCGCCGCCTTCACCTTCGATGAGGTTCGCACCCGCCTGGACGCGGAGGATCTCGTCTGGGCGCCTGTCCAGACGCCCGCCGAGGTGGTCGCCGATCCACAGGTCGCGGCGGCCGGGGGATGGGTCGAGGTGGAGGACGGCCAGGGCGGCCGCTTCCGGTCTCCGGCGGCGCCCGCGCGCTTCCCCGGCGCGGACCCGACAGTGCGGCCCTCCCCTCCGGGTCTGGGGGAACATACGCGCGAGGTTCTGTCTGAACTCGGGTACTCCCCGACGGAGATTGAGGAGCTCTTCGCCAGCGGCGCTGCGGCCTGAAACACCGGGCTTTCGAGGCGCCTAAACGCCCGCGTCGCGGCCAACGTCATGAGGACGGGAGCGCCCAGGCGCCCATCAGCTCAGAAGCGAGTCGCCCTTGCGGCTACTGTCTCGCGTGTCCGTCCCTGCGGCCTCGGAAAGGATGCGCAACATCTCGGTGGAAAAGAGCGAGCCGCCCAGCCGGGAGCCGGGACCATCGCCGGCGTTGTCCCGCCCGCCGCTCAGGATCATGGCCATCAGGATTTCCTGCTCCCGCTCGACCTGCCTGTCGCGGTCGCTTCCCGCCACCTGGATCAGCTGCGGCGCCTCGGTTCTCGGCGGCGTGACCGGAACCGCACCGGTCCGGGCCAGGCTGGCGTAGACCTCCTGCACGGTGGCCGCGCGTCCGGCTTTGTAGAAGATGGTGGGATTGGCGCGCGCCGCATCCGGGAAGATGCTGGCGGCGGGCGCCATTGGCTGACTCTCAAGGGCGTCGATAAGCCGCGCCGATCCGGCGGCCCCCAGGAAATGCGCCACATAGAGCTCGCCGTCGGAGGGTTCGCGCCCAATCCTCCCCTTCAGGTAGGCCGCGTTCTTGGAGGTGAACTCGCCGGCCATCACCGAAGACGCGTTGGCGTCCAGACGAAGGTCCAGCACCGCCTGTCGTGCATCTGAAGCCACGACGTAACGGCCATCGCCGTTTTGGCGGATCTGACTGGCGTAGGCGCCGTATCCGTGCCGCTCTCCGAACTGCTTGAGCATGGCCAGCCAGGTCTGTTCCGTGAACTGGAACAGACCCGCGGCAGAAGAGGTGGGCGCCCGCGCCGAGGGATTGAGGCTGCTCTCCCGCTGAGCGGTCTTGACCAGATAACCGGAATCCACTCCCGTCGCCGCGCTGGCGCGATGGATTATGGTCTGGACGGCGGACCTGATTCCATTGATCGACATGTCCGCAGGCTGCGCAAGTATGGTAAATTAGCGGTTAACCATACGCGTTCACGAAGATTGCGGAAGCCTCTTTTCAATAGCTCCTGGGCAGCTCCAGAACCTGTTCGGCGATGAAGTTGCAGATCATTTCCCGGCTGACGGGGGCGATCCGGGCGATCATCGCTTCCCGGAAATAGCGCTCGACGTGATATTCCCTGGCATAGCCCATGCCGCCATGGGTCAGCACCGCCGCCTCGCACGCAGCGAAGCCCGCCTCCCCGCCGAGGTACTTGGCCGCGTTCGCCTCCGCGCCGCACGGTTTGCCGGCGTCGAACAGGGCGGCGGCGCGGAAGGCCATGAGGCTCGCCGCCTCCAGCCCCATCCAGGCCCGGGCCAGAGGGTGAGCGATTCCCTGATTCTGGCCGATGGGCCGGCCGAAGACCCGGCGCTCACGGGCGTAGTCCGAGGCCCGCTTCAAGGCTGCGCGCCCCAGGCCGACGGCTTCAACGCCGATCAGCACCCGCTCGGGATTGAGGCCCGCCAGAAGGTAGGCGAACCCCCTGCCTTCCTCCCCCACCAGGTCCTCGGCGGGGACCTCCAGATTGTCGATGAAGACGCTGTTCGACTCGATGGCCTTGCGGCCCATCTTGGGGATGACCGTGGCGGTGATCCGGCTGCGGTCGAAGTCCGTATAGAAAAGACTCAGCCCGTCGGTCGGTCGCTTGACCTCCTCCCGCGGGGTCGTCCGGGCGATGATCAGGATCTTGTTCGCCCGCTGGGCCATGGTGGTCCAGACCTTGCGGCCATTGATCACCCACCCGTTCCCGCGTCGCTCGGCGCGGGTGGTCAGGCTCGCCGTGTCCAGGCCGGAGTCCGGCTCGGTGACCGCAAAGCACATCCGGTCGCGGCCATCGATCAGCCGCGGGATGGACCTCGCCTTCTGGTCCTCGGAACCGAATTTCACGATCGGCATCGGCCCGAAGATGTTGAGATGCACGGCGCTGGCGCCGGAAAACCCCGCTCCGGACTCCGCCACCGTCTGCATGATCAGGGCGGCCTCTGTCAGGCCCAGTCCGGCCCCGCCGAGGGCCTCGGGCATGGCCGCGCCCAGCCAGCCCCCCGCCGCCATGGCCGCCACAAAGGCCTCGGGGAAGTCGCCGGTCTCGTCGACCTGTCGCCAGTAATCGGCGTCGAAGCCCGCGCAAAGCCGCCGCACGCCCTCGCGCAGCTCCAGTTGCGCCTCCGTGAAGTCAAAGCCGCTCACACACCACCTCCGCCCCCGGGAGAGAACAGCCGCCCGGGACTGAGTCTCCCCGCCCAGGGGCCTCCATCCTCGTCGGTCACGGCCGCAGTGACAATCCTGGCCACCAGCGGCGCCAGCAGCCAGCCATTGCGCCTCGCCCCCGCCGCCAGGAAGACGCCGGGCCGCGAAGAGGGGCCGGCCAGGGGCAGGCCGTCGGACGTCGCGGCGCGCACGCCAACCCGGGTTTCCCAACCGCCGACCGGGACATCCAGCAACGAGGCGACCGCCCGCCTCAGTCCCGCCTGGGCGCCGGGGTCCGGCTCGGTGTCGAGCCGCCCGGCCTCCATGGTGGCGCCCGCCAGCATCCCGCCTTCCGACCCCAGCACGTAGGCCCCCTCGGTGCGGATCACCCGGGTCGGCGCCGGGCGGTCCCCGCGCCAGAGGATCTGCCCCTTGATCGGCGAGAGCCGGACCAGTTCGGGCGCAAGGGAGACAAGTTCCCGGGACGGCCCTGTCGCCAGGACGACGGGCGCCCCCGCATCGAGGTCTGCGGCGACGACCCTGCGGGTCTCCAGTCGCCCGCCAAGTTCGGCAAGCCGCCGGACCATGGCCGCCAGGGCGACCCGCGGCTCGATCCGCCAGTCCTCCGGGGTGACGAGGCCTGCGCCCAGAGCGGGGTTGAGGCCCGGGGCCCACGACTTCAGCTCGCGACCGCCGGCCCGCGCGACCTTCAAGCCCCGCGCCGCAAAGCCCGCCTCCAGACGTTCCACCCACTCCGCCTCGCCCGCCGCCGCCGTCCCGCTCCGGTCGAGGAGAAGGCCCAGCCCCTCCGACAGGGCGGGCCAGAGGTCACGGGCGGCCAGGAAGAGGTCGAGGGCGTCCGTTGAGGGCGGGTCCAGCAGGGTCTCAAAGGCCGGCGCCAGCATGCCCGCCGCCACGCCGGAAGCGGTGTCGCGGGGCGCCGTCTCCGCGAACAGCCGCACTTTCAGCCCCGCCTCGGCCAAAGCGAGCCCGGTCGCCAGGCCGAACACCCCGGCCCCGACCACAATCACGAAAGCTGCGCCCGACCCGCCCATGCCCTCAGGCGCCGGATTCCGGCGGGGAAATCAAGGGCCGGGTGGGGGTGCGGGCGCCGGAAAGCGCACCTCGGCGACCCTGGCCCGGAAGAATGGAAAGTAGTCGTCCGTGCCGAACATGGAGCCGGCCTCCACCGTGAACGGGATGCGGAAACCCGCCACCTCGCGAAAGTCCGACAGGACGCCGCCGAAGGGCTGCAGCCTGTAGCGCCGTTCGGGATTGGCGTCGCTCCAGCGCAGGAAGTGAACGACCCTCGGTCGCCCGTCGGGGGCCACCTCGAGGTCCACCGACTGCGACAGCGCTCCTCGGGTGACCGTCACCCGGGCCGTATCGGGGCCCAGGGCCTCCCAGGTCACGCCAGGGCCCGGCATAACCGCGGCCGGGGTCCAGAAGACGGCCTCCGCGATATACCGCCCGAAGGCCGCCCGGGCATGGTCGGCGTTCCCGCCCATCCGGGCCACGGGAACCAGGCCGAAGACCCGGAATCGCGTCCAGCTCTTTCTGTCGGATCCGATGTCGGAGCCGGAGATCCCGCCTGGCATCCGGAGCGTCCAGACGAACCCTGAAGGGGCGGCCAAAATCTGTCGGGCGACCATGGACCGGTAGGCGGGTCGGTCCCGGGTCCCCAGGCTGAACTCACCACCCATGTCGATCTCCGCCACGGTGAACAGGCGCGCGCCCGGCGAAATGGCGAACCGCAGAAAGCGCCGGGCGGGGTCGGGCAGGCCCGCAACGCTCTGCGGATCGAAGACGTCGGGCTGAACCGGCTGCAGGCCGGCCAGCCTGCGCCACTGGGCGCGGTCATCCCGCTCGTCACGGAGGCGCAGCACCGCCAGCCCCAGCACGGCGACGACGGAAAGCGCCAGAATGGCCGTCGCGACACTCAGGAAGATCATGCCTGTAGGCGCCTCAAAGAAGATGGCGGGTCAGGACCCGGATCGTCGGTCTGGTCCCCCGGGCCTTGTCCGACGCGCCGACTTCCATTTCGAAGAAGCAATGAACTCCTGTCGGCGTCGCGACCCGAAGATCATCGGGGTCCGCTGGGGAAAGCATGCGGTGCCGATGGAAGCGATGTCCATACTCACGCGGCGGCAATCCGGCGGAGATGAAGGCGGCGATCGCCTCCGGGCCCCGAATCTCGCCGGTGGACGGGCCGGGGGTCCAGACCCCGTCAGGATGAAAGAGACTCGCCGCTGCAGCGCCGTCCCGCATGTCGACCCGGTCCAGGAAACGCATCAGGAGTGATCGCTTGGTGTTCCGGGCGGCGGACTGGGTGTGCAGCCATTCCCGGGCTGCGGCAGACCCGGGCTCGATAAGCTCGTCGGCGTAAAGTTTCTGAACGTCCCGGTTCTCATGCGACCGACGTCTCGGCGCTGCGGCGTCGATCGCATAGGTCGCCTGAGCGCGCTTCTGCAGAATCTGAGGGTCCAACGACTTGGGTTCACCCCCTCCCCCCAGACAACCGCCAACGCACGCCATCACCTCGATGGCGATGTACTCCGACCGCCAGGCATCGGTCTCCAGCAATCGCTGGGCGGCGCTAATCCCGTTGCAGACGGCGACAGCGCCGAGGCCTTCCACCCGGGCGGTCTTCACGCCCTCGCTGACGCCGCGCAGCGAACGCCATTCCAGCGGCAGCGCCTCTTCGGCGTCCCTGAAGTGCGCCGCCGTCCGCAACATGGCTTCCATCACGCCGCCGGATGCGGCGAAGATCTGGCCGGCTCCCGTACTCTCACCGAGGGGGCTGTCGAACACCCCGTCATCTGCGAGCGCGCCAAAGGCGATGTCGCGGGTCCTGATCATCCTCGCCAGTTCCCGCGTCGTCAGCACGTGGTCGACGTCACCCGACATGCCGGGTCGCAAGGCCTCGTCCTTCTTCGCCGTGCACGGCATGACGGAGACCACATAGGGCTCTGTCCTTCCTTCTGCGAAGGCTGGCCCCAGGGACTGCGCAAATCCGCCCCGTTTGGTGACGGCGCCGTGCATCTGCTGTGGAGATTTCGTCGTGCTCAGATGCGGCAGCAGATCCGGCCGATTGATTTCGACCCAGTTCACCCAGCCCGGACAGCACGACGTGAAGAGCGGAATCCTGTCGCCGTCTGCAAGCCGCCTGAGGAGTTCGGAAGCTTCCTCGACGATCGTCAGATCAGCTCCGAAGTTGGTGTCGAAGACGTAGTCGAAGCCGAGGAGTCTCAGGGCATTGATCAACCTTCCCGTACTCACGGCGCCGGGCGCCATGCCGAACTCTTCGCTGATCGCGATGCGCGTCGCCGGCGCGACTTGAACCACCGACACGCGCCGGCGCGTCTCAAGGGTCTTCAGCACATCGCGCCAGTGCGGCGCTTCGATCAGGGCGCCGACAGGGCAGACGACGGTGCACTGGCCGCAGGAAATGCAGTGGGTGTTCTCAAGCGGCTCATCGAAGACCGTGACCGGCAGACGATCGCCGCCCCGTTCCGCAAGACCGATGACAAACTGCTGCTGGCCGGACTCCCCGCAGGCCTCGGCGCACAGTCCGCATTCAATGCACTTCGAGAGATCCCGCCAGATGCTCGGCGAAGTGTGGTCGGTCAGCACATGCTCCGGGTGCGACGGGGATCCGACCGGGATCTCGCCCCAGCGCTCCTCCCACTGGTTTTCGTTCACCAGCCGCTGAAGCTGGCACGAACCGTTCACCTCGCAGCGCATGCAGTCGTTCGGGTGACGCGCCAACAGCCATTCGGCGTTCGCCTTGCGGAAGGCGTTCAGGGACGCGGACTCCGTCTCAACCCTGTCGCCGTCCTTCGCAAGCGTGCTGCAGGCGGGTTGAGGGTTGGCCTCGCTCGCCACCTCCACCAGGCAGGATCGGCAGACGGAATGCGAGGGCAGTCGGGGATGATGGCACAGCGTGGGCACATGCACGCCCGCAGCCCTTGTCGCCTCAAGCAGGGTTGCGCCCTCGGCAAGTTCGATGGACCGACCGTTCACCGTCAGCGAAATCATGCCGCGACATCCATAAGCGCTCTCGTCTCCCGGAGTCCTCTCGCCCGGACGCGGGCCCGGCGCCAGTTCCGGATGAACCCCTAGACAGGGTCGGCGGCAGGAACAGGCGTCGATGAGGCGCAAACCACAACGGATCTCGCTGTCCTTCAGAGAAGGTTAGCCTCACCCGCGCCATCCTGGGGACGATCAGTGTCGATAGCCAATGAGGATCTTCCCCGTGAGAACCGCCCTGTCCCTGACGCTCGCCATCGTACTCGCCGCCGCCGCCCTGCCCGCCGCTGCGGAGGGCGAGTTCATGACGGGCAAGACCCTGAAGGCCGGCCTCGAGGGCTGGGTCAGCGAGGACTCCGAAGAGATTGTCCGGGACGCCGCCGCCTTCGGCTATGTCATCGGGGTGCATGACGCCCTCTCCGGCTCGGTCGTCTGCTCGGGCGAGGATGTGACCCAGGGGATGGTGGTCCAGGCCGTCCTGAGGTTCATGCGCGAGCGTCCGGACACCCTCGACAAGAGCGCCGACGTGGTGGTGGCCGAGGCCCTGAAGCGGGTCTGGCCCTGCAAGGGCGGCTGACCCGTCCATTTTTGAGTCTCCGGTAGGTGTTGGCGCCCGGGCGGCTTCAGCGTAGGAGGCGCCATGCCCGTTCATGACCTTGACGATCTGGCGGCCGCTCTCCCCCGGAAGGGCGCCCTGACGGGTGTGGATGCGGGTGAGAAGACGCTGGGCGTGGCCTTCAGCGACCCTCTCTGGACGGTGGCGACCCCCCATTCGGTCCTCCGGAGGACCAAATTCACCGACGACGCGGCGGCCCTCTTCCGCCTCATGGACGAACGCGGCTCCATCGCCCTGGTGATCGGCCTGCCGCTCAACATGGACGGAACGGAGGGGCCCCGCTGCCAGTCCTGCCGCGCCCTCGGTCGCAACCTCCTGCGCCTCCGGCCGGACCTGCTGGTGACCTTCCAGGACGAGCGCCTGTCCACCGCCGCCGTCGAGCGCACCCTGATCGGCGAGGCGGACCTTTCGCGGGGCAAGCGCGCGGAGGTCGTGGACCGCGCCGCGGCGGCCTGGATCCTCGATGCGGCGCTCGACCGTCTGCGAACCCTGGGCGACGCCTGAGCCTTTTCCTTGGCTTGGACCGGAAACCCCCGTAAGACGGCGCTTTGATGAGCCGCGACGCGCAAGGTCTGACCGAGGTCCTGGAACGGACCTTTCCCTTTCCCCGGCGGCATTTTCTCTCCGTCCTGGACCTGAACCCCGTCGAGGTGGCCCGGCTGCTCGACCTCGCCGAGGGCTTCGTCGCCCTGAACCGGCAGGTCTCGAAGAACCTGGACCTCCTGAAGGGCCGGACCCTCATCAACCTCTTCTTCGAGAACTCGACCCGGACCCAGAGCTCCTTCGAGCTGGCGGCCAAGCGGCTGGGCGCCGATACCATCAACATGAGCCCGGGCGGCTCCTCCATCGCCAAGGGCGAGACCCTGATCGACACGGCCGTGACCCTGAACGCCATGCGGCCGGACATCCTGGTGATCCGCCACGCCGCCTCGGGCGCGGCCTCCCTGCTGGCGCAGAAGGTCTCCTGTTCGGTCATCAACGCCGGGGACGGCCAGCACGAGCACCCGACTCAGGCCCTGCTGGACGCCCTGTCCATGCGCCGCGCCTTCGGTCGGATCGCCGGGCTGAGGGTGGCGATCTGCGGCGACATCCTGCATTCGCGGGTCGCCCGCTCGAACGTCGGCCTCCTGCAGATGATGGGCGCGGAGGTGCGGTTGGTGGGCCCTCCCACCCTGATTCCGGCCCGCGCCGACCGCTGGGGCGTGCAGGTTTTCAACGACCTGCGCGAAGGCATAGCCGGCTGCGACGTGGTGATGATGCTGCGCCTGCAGCTGGAGAGGATGGATGGGGCCTTCGCCCCCTCGCCCCGCGAGTACTTCCGATTCTGGGGGCTGGACCGCGAGAAGCTCGGCGCGGCGGCGGACCACGTGAAGGTCATGCATCCCGGCCCGATGAACCGGGGCGTGGAGATCGATTCCGACGTCGCAGACGACCTTTCGATCTCGCTGATCCAGGACCAGGTCGAGATGGGCGTCGCCGCGCGGATGGCGGTGCTGGCGACCCTGGCCGCCCGGCTGGAGAACGCCTGATGCGCGCCGTCTGCGTCTTCTGCGGCTCAAGCCCCGGCTTCCGTCCTGTCTACGCCGAGGCCGCCGCGCGCACGGGGCGGACCCTCGCCGAGGCGGGACTGGCCATGGTCTTCGGCGGCTCGAAGGTCGGCTTGATGGGCGCTGCGGCCGACGCCGCCCTGGCCGCCGGCGGCGAGGTGTTCGGGGTCCTGCCCCGGGCCCTGGCCCGCAAGGAACTGGAGCACGAGGGCCTGACCCGGCTGGAGATCGTCGAGACCATGCATCAGCGCAAGGCGCGCATGGCCGAGCTGTCCGACGCCTTTATCGCCCTGCCCGGCGGCGCCGGGACGCTGGAGGAGGTCTTCGAGATCTGGACCTGGGGCCAGCTGGCGATCCACGCCAAGCCGGCGGCCTTCCTGAACGTCGACGGCTACTACGATCCCTTGCGCCGCTTCCTCGATCACGCCGTCGAGGAAGGTTTCGTGCGCGAGGCCCATCGCGACATGCTGGTCTTCGGCGAGGACCCGGCGCAACTGCTGGAACACCTCGCCGCATATGTCGCGCCGGCCCAGGAGAAATGGCTCGAGAGGTTCCAGCTGTGAGCGCCGGAACCCACCGCCCCCTGGCCATCCTGAATGCGCGGATCGTCGACCCGGCGTCGGGTCTGGACGCCCGCGGGGCGCTCTTCGCCCGGGACGGCGCCATTGAAGCCGTCGTCGCCGGGTCCGATCCGGGCGCAGTCGGCCCGGACCATGAGGTCATCGACGCCGGCGGGTCGCTGCTGATCCCGGGCCTCGTCGACCTGCGCGCCAAGACCGGCGAGCCTGGCTTCGAGACCCGCGAAACCCTGCGTTCCGCGTCCGAGGCGGCGGCGGCCGGCGGTGTGACGACCTTCGTGGTCCAGCCCGACAGAGACCCGGTGATCGACGAGGCCTCGGTGGTGGACTTCATCCGCCGGCGGGCCCGGGACTCGGGCCTCGTCAACATCCTGCCTGCGGGCGCGGCGACCCAGGGCTGCCTGGGCGAGCGCATGGCCGAGATCGGCCTGATGGCCGAGGCCGGCTGCGTCTATGTCACCGACGCCGACCGGCCGATCGTCAACTCCAAGGTCATGCGGCGCGTCCTGTCCTACGCCAAGGGCTTCGGCATGCTGGTGGCCCACCGGCCCGCCGATCCCTGGCTGAGCGAGGGGGCTGCGGCCACCTCCGGCGAGTTCGCCGGGCGCATGGGCCTGCCCAGCGCTCCGCCGGAAGCTGAAAAGATCATGCTTGAGCGGGACCTGGCCCTGGTCGAGATGACCGGCGCCCGCCTCCTGGCCGACCAGGTCACCACCGCCTGCGCCCTCGAATCGCTGGAGCGCGGCAAGCGCCGGGGCCTGCCGGTCTTCGCCTCGACCTCGATCAACCACCTGACCTTCAACGAGATCGACATCGGCGACTACCGCACCTTCCTCAAGTTCGACCCTCCGGTCCGCAGCGAGGAAGACCGCCAGGCGGTGATCGAGGCCCTGGCCAGCGGGCTGATCGACGTAGTGGTCTCGGCCCACGCCCCGGCCCCCCCGGAGGACAAGCGCCTGCCCTACGCCGAAGCCGCGCCTGGCGCCGTGGGCCTGCAGACCCTTCTGCCCGCCCTGCTGGCCTTCCACCATGAGGGCCGGATTCCCCTGATCAGGCTGATCGCCGCCGTCACGGCGCGGCCCGCGGCCCTGCTGGGCCTGCCCTGTGGACGGCTGGCGGCAGGCGCTCCTGCGGATCTGGTCCTGTGCGACCTGAACGCCCCCCTCGTGGTGGATCCCGACGCGCTGAAGTCCCGCTCGCGGAACACACCGTTCGATGGTCGGCGTCTGCAAGGGGCGGTGCAGAGGACGCTCGTCGCAGGACAGACGGTCTTCAGCGCCTGAACCCTCCCTTCACATAAAGAGAACATTTGACGAACATGCAGGGCCGTGCTTGTTTCCGCACCGAGGGTGACGCGGGGGCGGCGGCGACCTAGATTGCCCGGGCTGCCGGAGGAGCCCGAAGCCCATGCCCAATGAACCGCTCGTCATCGCCGCCGTCATGATCGGCGGATACCTGCTGGGGTCGACGCCCTTCGGCGTGATCAGCATGAGACTAGCGGGCGCCGGCGACCCGCGCGAAATCGGCTCCGGAAACATCGGTGCGACGAATGTCCTGAGGTCCGGCCGGAAGGACCTGGCCCTCCTGACCCTGCTGGGCGACGGTGGAAAGGGCGCCCTCGCCGTGCTGGCGGCCTATCTCCTGACCCGGGGCGCGCCCGACGCGACGCGACAGATGATGGTCGCGCTTGCCGGCGGGTCCGCCTTCCTTGGTCACCTTTTCCCAGTCTTCTTGAGATTCAAGGGCGGCAAGGGCGTCTCAACCTTCTTCGGCACCCTGCTGGCCGCGGCCTTCCCGGTGGGGGTGGCCGCAGCCGTCACCTGGCTGACCATGGCCGGCCTGTTCCGGATTTCCTCACTTGGCGCTCTGACGGCGGCGGCGCTGGCCCCCCTCTTCGCCCTCTTCGTCTTCCATTCGCCGCACGCCACGGTCGCCCTGACCCTGTTCATGGGCGCGTTGATCTATGTGCGGCACCAGGAGAACCTGCGCCGGATCCTGAAGGGTGAAGAGCCCAGGATCGGCAGCGGGCGCAAGGCGAGCGAGCCGCCAGCCGAACCTCCCGCCGGGACGCCGTGACGGAGCGCCCCGCCGCCTTCAGACGGGACTGGCTAAGGCTGGCGCGGACGCCCAGCGTCGGCGCCGTCACCTTCCGCGAGCTGATGCGGCGTTTCGGCGATCCCACCCTGGCCCTGGAGGCCCTTCCCGACCTCGCCCGACGGGCCGGCAGGACAAGCCCCATGTCCCCACAGACCGCCGTCCAGGCGGAGGAAGAGATCGCCGCAGGCGAAGGGTTGGGCGCTCGCCTCCTGCTGGCCTGCGACCGCGATTTTCCGGCCTTGCTGGCCTCCATTGATCCGCCTCCGCCTCTACTCTGGGTTCGGGGGGATCCGAGGTCGCTGGAGCGGACCTGCACCGCCGTCGTCGGGGCCCGGGCCGCCTCGGCCCTGGGGCTGCGCTTCGCCGAATCCCTGGCGGCCGAACTCGGTGCGGCGGGCGTCACGGTGGTCTCGGGCCTGGCCAGGGGTGTCGATGGCGCCGCCCACCGGGGGGCGCTGGGGACGGGGACGGCGAGAACCTCGCGGCCCATTTCCGCAGCCAGCCGGGCGGTGATCAGAGATCCCGACCGGAGCTCAGCCTCGACCACCACCACCGCCCGGGAGAGGCCCGCAATGATCCTGTTGCGTCGCGGGAAGTCGGCGGCCGAGGCGGTCCGTCCCGGCGGGTTTTCAGACACCACGCAGCCCCCGGCGGCCAGAATGGCCTGATAGAGTTCGCCGTGCTGGGCGGGATAGATGT
>JBJTFE010000086.1:0-2595 GCA_046093265.1 Phenylobacterium sp.
AGGCCGTACCACTGCTGAAGCAAAAGCGCCTTCAGGAGAACCAGAGGCGGCCAGCTCGGCCGACCCGACTTCGCCGCGTAGATCCCGCAGACCAGCTCCTCCACCGCACCCCAGTCAAAAACCCGCGCGATCTTCTCCAGCCGAACGTTCCGGCCCAGCTGCGGCGAAAGCCAAGCCTCACCAAGATCACCCTGTCCGCTCGACCGATGCATCCAACACCTCCCCGCTCACAACAGAAGGGAATCAGCGTTCGGCGCCTTATGCAAAGGTCTCCTGATGGGGAGCAATTTACGCCTCAGACCGCCACCGTCGCCGCCGGGCGGGCGCGCATGGCGGTGAGCCAGCGGTGGAGGCCTTCGAGCTCCGCCGGGATCTCCAGCTTGATCATGCGGGTGAAGTCGATGCCGATGAAGGCGACGATGTCGGCGATGGTGAGGCGGTCGCCGGCCAGCCATTCGTGGTCGCGCAGCTGGCGGTCGAGGACCTTCAGGCCGCGCAGGCCGGCGGTGCGGTTGGCCTCGGCGACGGCGGGGTCCTGGGTCTCCAGCCGGGCCAGGGCCGGGTGGGTGTGGCGGACGGCCAGCATGAGGGGCCAGGCGACCAGCAGCTCGCCCCGGCGGGTCCACATCTCGATGACGGCGGCCTCCTCGGGCGTGGCGCCGAACAGGTTCCCCTGCGGATAACGGCTCTCGAGATAGCGGCAGATGGCCAGGCTCTCGGTGATGCAGGTCCCGTCGTCCAGCTCCAGGGCCGGGATGTTGGCGAGGCCGAAGCGCCGGAGGTAGTCCGGGGTCTTGTGGTCGCCCTCCATGATGTTCACGCGGACGATCTCGACATCCTCGATCCCCTTCTCGGCCATGAACCAGCGCACGCGGCGGGGATTGGGGGCGAGGGGCGTGTCGTAGAGCTTCATGGAAGTTCCCTGTGCGGGCGGGTCAGTGGAAGAGTTCGCGCGGCAGGAGGCCGACGACGGAGGCGGACAGGCAGGTGGCGAGGAAGCCGACGAACATGGCCTTCCAGACCATCCCGATCACCTCGGACCGCCGCTCGGGCACCAGCACGGAATAGCCCGCCACGTTCATGCCCACCGAGGCGATGTTGGCGAAGCCGCAGAGGGCGTAGGCCATCAGCACGCGGGTGCGCGGGTCGATGGCGTCGACCGGCGTCGCGCCCAGCTGGATGAAGGCCGTGAACTCGGTCAGCACCAGCTTGACCCCGAGAAGAGCGCCCGCGATCTGGGCGTCCCGGGCCGGCACGCCGATGAGCCAGACCAGCGGCGCGAAGATCACGCCGAGGATGCGCTCAAGGGTCAGAGGGGCCCCGGCGATGTCGGGCAACAGGCCGAGCAGGCCGTTCACGATGGCGGCCAGGGCGACAAAGACAATGAGGGTGGCGCCGATGTTGAGGGCGATCTGGAGGCCGTCGGAGACCCCCCGGCTCACGGCGTCGATGCTGCTCTCATAGGACTTGTCGGGGCCTGTCTCGAGGGGCTCCGACTGCTCGGCGGCGATATCGCGGGGGACGAGAATCCGGGCGAGCAGCACGCCCGCCGGCGCCGAGATCACGGAGGCGGTGATGATGTGCGCGGCGGCGTTGGGCAGGACGTCCTTCAGGATGGCGGCGTAGGCCACCATGGTCGACCCGGCGACACAGCTCATGCCCACGCTGATGAGCATGAAGAGCTCGGATCGGCTGAGGCGCGCGAGATAGCTGCGGATGAAGATGGGCCCCTCGACCTGGCCCATGAAGATGGTGGCGGCGACGGCCAGGGCCGGCGGGCCGCGCAGGCCCATGGTCTTCTCGAAGACGAAGCCGAAGGCGCGGGTCACGGCCTTCAGGACGCCCCAATGCCAGAGGAGGGCGGCGAGGGCGCAGACGACCAGGATGACGGGAAGCACGCGGAAGGCGAAGACAAACAGCGCGCCGGAATTGGCCACGGCGTAGGGCTGGCCCTCCCCTCCGGCGAGGAATCCGAAGACGAAGGCCACGCCAGTCTGTGTGGCGGCGGCGAGGGCCTCGACCCCCTGGCCGAGGGCGGCCACCACGGCCCGCAGGGGGGGCAGGCCGAAGAGGCCCAGCACCAGCAGGAGCTGGATCAGGAGGGCGCCTCCCGCCAGCCGCCAGGGAAAGACCCGGCGATTCTCCGAAGCCGCCCAGCAGAGGGCGATGATGACGACCAGCCCAAGGAGGCTCTGGGCGTTCTCGATGCGGAACATGAGCTGGTCTCCCCGGTTCGGATTGCAGTTGAACGCCGGAACGGCCGCCGCGCAACCTCCCAGCTGCGACTCCGTTGCCCCCCTCAATCGGCTGCGCCGACAGCTCCCCCTGGGGGGAGCAATTGGGCTCTGGAACTCCTCCACCTCTTGAGGGGGAGGTGGACCGCGCAGCGGGACGGAGGAGGTCAGCCTTCGACGAAGCCGGCCCAGGTGGACATGTAGGTCACGAAGGGCGGACCCAGGCCCTCGGCCTCGAGGTGGGCGCGGGTGACGGGGAGGCTGACAGGCCGGAAGTCGGGATTGGCCCGGGCCTTCTGCGGCCAGTCGTGATGCAGGATGGCCGCGCGGCGAGGTGCGCCTCGGCGTCGCCGGCAAGATC
>JBJTFE010000087.1:0-13282 GCA_046093265.1 Phenylobacterium sp.
GAGGGTCTGGATCAGGACCGCCGTCTGGATGGTCATGTGCAGGGAGCCGGCGATGCGCGCGCCCTTCAGGGGCTGGGAGGGCCCGAACTCGGCGCGCACGGCCATCAGGCCGGGCATCTCGGTCTCGGCGATCGCGATCTCTTTGCGGCCGAAGTCGGCCAGGGAGATGTCCTTCACCACATAGTCGGTCATGTCGGGATTCCTGTCGCGCTGAGTGAGGCACGGCGCCCCTGGCGGCGGTATACGCCGACCGCCCGTCCTCCGCAACCGGGACATAAAGATCGCTTTATGTGATGAAGAGAAGCGGAGTCCCGATCAGGTCCCGGATTGCCCGGGCGACCCCGGCGCGCTCGCCCTTCCGGCGAAGTCGGGCGACAAGTCGCGCAGACTCCGCCCGCGCATCTGCGGAGAGCCCCAGCCCGGCCAGCCGCTCCGCCGCCGCCTCGGCGTCGTTGAGGGCGCCGAGGGCGTCCTGCGCGGCCTTCAGCCGGGGCGCCAGTCGGCTGGTGAGGGGTTTCCAGCCGGGCAGGTCCAGGCTCTCAACGGCGTAGCGCAGGGCCTTGATCCGAAGTCGCAGGTCGTGCCGGTCCGCGGCGTCGAGATTCCCGAAGACACGGCCGAGCCGGCGGATCCTGCGCCAGCGGCGCTGCAGATCGTCCGCAAGGCCGGTCTCCGCCGGACCCGTATTGGCCTCCGCCCCGCGCCAGGCCTCATCCTCGGCGAAGATCAACCCCTCCAGAAGGGTGCGGCGCGCATTGGCGCCCGAGAGGATCCCGACAAGTCGCTCCGCTTCCCGTCGCCGGGCCTTCAACAGGGCGGGGACCAAGGCGCCGGCGGGCTCCGCCTGGTGCGTCAGGACATCCAGTTCGCGTACCGGTCCGCACGCTCGCGAAAGCGCGCGCAGTCCCTTGCCGAGGGCCCGGGACTCCGCCGGGGCCCACCGCGGCCGGAAGACCGACAGCAGGCTTCGGAAGCGCCGCAGCGCGATGCGCAGGCGATGCACGGCTTCTGCCGATGGGTCTGCAGACGTCTCCGGGACCTGGGCCGACAGGGCGTCGAGAGCCGACAGGAGCGCCAGGCGCAGGGCCCCGCCACAGGACAGATCCGCTTCAAGGCTCGCCGCCGGCGACGCCGGAACCGCCGCAGCAGCAACCCCCGCCGCAAGGGCGTTTCCGCGGGCCGCCTTGGTCCTCAGGGACAGGGTCAGCGGGAGGTCCTCGACCAGCTCCAGGGCCAGGGCGAAGAGGTCCCGGCGATCGCCTTCGACGAGTTCCAGCTCAGCCTCGCAGACGAACAGGCGATCACCGCCAGCGAGGATCTCTCCCTGGTCGAGGGCAAGTTCGATCCGCGACTGACCAGAATGCATCTCGCCTGTGCGTCGCCGGACCTGGACGGTGAAGCGAGGAGCGAGACGCTCCATGTCTTGAAGCGGCAAGGCCTTCGTAAAGCCGTCCCCCTCGAGGTGTAGCCGCCCTGGCGGGGTCTCGACCTCCACCTCCGCTCGGTCCAGGCCCGTTCCGGTCTTGAAGGTCTGGATCGTCCGACCGGTCTCGTCCGTCCGCAGGCGGAGCGAGGCGCGCCGGCGGGCGAGATCCCCCTCCGGCGTATCAAAGTAGACCGAGACCAGGCGCTGGTCCCGCGCGGGACCTTCCAGGGCGCGTACAGCCAGGGACTCGAGGGCCTCGGGAGAACAGGCGAACTTGATCTCCACCTCGGGCGTCATTTCCCCTCCGCGGTCCTACTCGTCCTCATCGAATCGGGCGGCGACCAGGGCGATGAGGGCGGCCAGAGCGGCCTCGGCCTCCCGCCCCTCGGCCGTTATGTCGATGCAGCAGCCTGGCCCCGCCGCCAGCATCATAAGCCCCATGATGGACCGGGCGTCGACCTCGGCGCCATCCTTGGCCACCCTCACCTCGGCGTCGAAGGTCGAAGCGGTCTTGACGAACTTGGCGGAGGCGCGGGCGTGCAGGCCGCGCTTGTTGATGATGTCGACCCGGGCGCGGGCCGTCACTTGTCCCCCGCCAGGACGTAGGAGGCGACGGAGATGTACTTGCGCCCGGCCTCCTGGGCCTGGGCCACGCAGTCCGCAAGGCACATCCGGGTCCGGACGCTCGCCAGCTTGATCAGCATGGGCAAATTAAGACCGGCGATCACCTCGGCCCGGGTCTGCTCCATGACGGAGATGGCGAGGTTTGAGGGCGTCCCGCCGAACATGTCGGTCAGCAGGATGACGCCGTCCCCATCGTCCACCCCGCCACAGGCTGCGAGGATGTCCCGCCGCCGCCGCTCCATGTCGTCTTCCGGACCGATGCAGATGGCTGCGATCCCGGACTGGGGTCCGACGACATGCTCCATCGCCAGGAGGAATTCCTCGGCAAGGCGGCCGTGGGTCACGATGACGAGGCCGATCATCAGAAGGCTTTCAAGGGGCGGACTCACCCGTAACAGGCGCAACTGGCGCCGGGAGGGGGACTTGATACGACTCTTCCGGTTCCGCTCCAAGACGGCAAAGCGCTTCCTTCAGACGGTGTGGCGCCGAGGCGTCTGTCAGCCGGAGGGAGAGGCGGCGGATCGGCGCCCCGGCCAGGACCGCAAACTCAGGATCCGGAAGGCGTTCAGGGGTTCCGGACATGACGACCAGGTCAATCCGGCAGAAGGCCAGGGCGGGAATCCGCAGCACACCGACGCCTCGGACCTCAAGGAGGCCCGCGAGGGACTCCGGGGCCCTGCCGTAGGCCGCGCCGTCGCTGGACCAGACGAGGGTGCGGTCGTCAGAGATGAGGCGAAAGCCCAGGTCTAGCGCCCGGAGGGCGAGGTCGCTTTTCCCTGATCCCGAGGCCCCCTCAACAAGGACGCCCCTCCAGCGGCCGCCGGACCAGAGGGCCAGCAGGCTCGCATGACGCGCCGGGCTCATGCCCCCGGCCTGAGGGGCAGGCGCACCACGAACCGTGCGCCCATCCGTTCTCCGTGGGCGTCGGTCCGGTTCTCCGCCATCAGGGTCCCTCCCTGGGCCTCGACGATCTGCCTGGCGATGGACAGGCCCAGGCCCGAGTTTCCGCCGAACGCCGTCCCCGCCGGGCGGGAGGTGTAGAAACGCTGGAAGATGGTTTCGAGGTTCTCAGGGGGCACTCCGGGGCCTGAGTCGTCCACCCGGACTTCCGCCCAGCCGCCCTCGCGGACGAGGGCCAGACGGACGACCCCGCCCGGCGGGCTGAAAGAGCGGGCGTTGTCTAT
This sequence comes from Phenylobacterium sp., assembly GCA_046093265.1. Lineage (GTDB taxonomy): Bacteria > Pseudomonadota > Alphaproteobacteria > Caulobacterales > Caulobacteraceae > Phenylobacterium. Next base: position 3,235 of record JBJTFE010000087.1, read on the forward strand.
GAGGTTTCGGAAGACCTGACCGGCGGGGCCCTCGCGCCCCAGGACCGGCGTTTCCCCTCCGGCTCCCTCAAGGATCACCCGCGGGTCGCCTTCCCGGCGGGAGGCGTCGTAGGTCTGGACAATCTCGTCCAGCAGGCGTCCCAGGTCGAAGGGCCTCGGCGTCTCGCGGGAAAGCTCCGCATCCAGGCGTGAGGCGTTGGAGATGTCGGTCACCAGCCGGTCCATGCGCTGGATGTCCTGGCGGATCACCCGGCTCAGCCGGGCCCGTGCGTCGGGATCGGAGACGATATCCAGCGTCTCCACCGCCGACCTCAGGGAGGTGAGGGGGTTGCGGATCTCGTGCGCTACGTCGGCGGCGAAGCGCTCGATGGCGCCCATCCGCTCGGACTGGGCGTCCGTCATGGCCTCCAGGGCCCGGGTCAGGTCACCGAGCTCGTCCCGCCGCCGGGACAGGTCCGGCAGGGAGATGGAGCGAACCCGGGACAGGCGCACCCGGTCCGCCGCCCGGGCCAGACGCCGGACCGGCAGGGCGACCAGGGTGGTCAGGAGGGCCGAGGACAGGAGGGTCACGCCGATGGACAGCAGGATGAAGGGCGCCAGCGCCGCCCTCTGTCGGGAGATGATGCTGTCCACGTCCCCGGCCTCGACAGTGAGAACCCCGAGGACCGCCTGGACATGGCGGATGGGGAAGGAGACCGAGACCACCCTCCCGTCGGGATCGGCCCGTCGCACGCCGGACACCTGCTGGCCCTCCAGGGCCTGGCGGACCTCCGCTTCAAGGGCCTCCCGCCCGGGGGAGGGCCGGGGCCGGGCCGCCTCCGGAGCGGCGGCCGGCGATCCGCGGGGACGGGCCGGCGGCAAGGGCTTCTGCTCCACCCGGTCGGCGATCCAGTCGCTGTCGGCGACGAGCTGGCCCTGGGCGTCGAACAGGCGCGCCCTCTGGACTCCGGGGTTGGCGAGCAGCCGGAGGATCTCGCTGGCCCGGGCGGCGTCGAGGGCGGGGGTCGGCTCCCCGACGGTGGCCGCCTGGTCGATGAGGGTGGCGATCAGCTCCCCCTGGGTGGTCAGGCTGTCGATCCGCGCCTCCACCAGCCCCCGGCGAAGCTCGTTGAGCACAAGGGAGCCGACGATGAGGACCGCCAGGCCCAGGAGATTGAGGGCGAGGATGAGCCGGCCCAGGCGCGACGAAGGCGGCCCGCGCCACCGCCGCCGCGCCGGCTCAGGACTCGCGGTACCGGTATCCGACGCCATAGAGGGTTTCGATCGCGTCGAACTCGGGGTCGACTTCCCGGAACTTGCGACGCATCCGCTTGATGTGGCTGTCGATGGTGCGGTCGTCCACATAGACCTGATCGTCGTAGGCGGCGTCCATCAGGTTGTCCCGGCTCTTCACGAAGCCAGGCCGCTGGGCGAGGGCCTGGATCAGCAGGAACTCGGTGACGGTCAACTTTACCGGCCGGTCGTTCCACAGGCAGTCGTGCCGTGCCGGGTCCAGGGTCAGACGGCCGCGCCTGAGCGACCGGGTGGAGGATTCCTCGGGCGCATCCCCGCCATCGTCCGCCCAGCCGCCGGCGCGCCGCAGGACCGCCTTCACCCGCTCGATGAGCAGGCGCTGGCTGAAGGGCTTGTGCATGTAGTCGTCGGCGCCGAGGTTGAACCCCAGGAGCTCGTCGATCTCATCGTCCTTAGAGGTGAGGATGATCACCGGCAGGTCCGAGGTGCGGCGCAGTCGCCGAAGCACCTCCATGCCGTCCATGCGCGGCATCTTGACGTCCAGTATGGCCAGGTCGGGGGGGTCGTTCTCGAGGGCCGCCAGGCCCGAGGCGCCGTCGTAATAGGCCTTGACCGAATGCCCCTGGCTCTCGAGCGCAAGGCTCACTGAGGTCACGATGTTCTCGTCGTCGTCCACGAGGGTGATCCGGGCCATGGGTTGCGTGTGTTCCCTGTCGCTGCGATTCGACCCTAGTCCTGTGCGCCTGTGGCCTCAATGGGGCGGGTCGCGAGCTGACCCCGGAAATCACGCATTCACGGGCATGGTAGGGGGGCCGCGCAGACTCCCTCGCCCGGCAGCGCGGAGAGCTCCGCCTCGGGGGAGCAATCAAGGGTCGTTATTGCGCTCTCCACCTTCTCCGGGTGCGGGCTTGACCTAGTTCAGGCCAAGCGCGGCGGCGAGGGCGGTGGTGACCCGGTCTACGTCGGCGTCTGTCATGCCGGGATAGAGCGGCAGGCTCAGGCATCTGCGGTACCATGCGGCGGCGCCCGGCAGGTGGAGAGGGCCGTAGCGCTCCACATAATAGGGCTGGGCGTGGACCGGGATGTAGTGGACCTGGGATCCGATCCCCTCCGCCGCCAGGGTCTCCACCACCTGCCGGCGGGACCGACCGAGGGCCTCGAAATCGATCAGCACCGTCAGGAGGTGCAGGACGGGCCGGCTCCAGTCGGGCCGGACGGCCAGCCGCACCTGCGGCGCCAGAGGGGCGAGCCGTTCAGCATAGAGGGTCGCCAGCCGCCGGCGCCGTTCGGCGAAGACGGGAAGGCGGCTGAGCTGGGACTGGCCAAGGGCGCAGAGGATATCGGGCAGGCGGTAATTGAAGCCGGGCTCGCGCATCTCGTACAGCCAGGGATCAGCCCCCGAGGGGCGCTCCATACCGTGACTGCGTAAACGCCGAAGCCGGGCGGCGAGATCCCCGTCGGCGGTGACGACCATGCCGCCTTCGCCGGTGGCGATGGTCTTGACCGGGTGGAAGGAAAACGTCGCGGCCGCGGACCAGCGGCTGCTGCCGACGGGTTCGACCCCGCCGCCGAAATCCGCCTCCGATCCCAGAGCGTGGGGGGCGTCCTCGACAAGGACGGCGCCCGCCTCGCGGGCCCTGTGCGCCAGTCCGGGCAGGTCGGCGACTTCTCCCCGTAAGTGGACGGGCAACACCGCCCGGAGCCTGCCGGGCGGGGTCCGGTCGAGCGCCTGAGCCAGGGTGTTTGGCGTCATCAGGCCGGTATCGGGATCGACGTCGGCGAAGACCACCTCCGCGCCTACGAAACGGGCGCAGTTGGCGGTGGCGAGAAAGGTCACGGCGGGCGCGACCACGAAGTCGCCGGGTCCGACGTCGAGGGCCAGCATGGCGAGGTGGAGGGCTGCGGTCCCGTTCGAGCAGGCGACGGCGAAAGGGGCGCCGACGACCTCTGCGAAGGCCTTTTCAAAGGCTTCGACCCGGGGGCCTGTCGTCAGATAGTCGGACCGCAGCGCGTCGGCCACGGCGGCGATGTCGGACTCATCGATATCCTGCCGGCCATAGGGCAGGAAGGCGCCGCCGGACACCTCAGGCCCCGACCTTGGCGACCGGGACGGCGACTCCCGGGTCGATCAGGAGTTGCAGCAGACCCGCATGGCTCAGCCACTCGGTGTTGGTGTCGCTGGCGTAGGAGAACCCGTCCGCCACCCGGGGGTGGGCTCCCGCAAAGCCTTCGCGGGAGAATTCCACGAAGGCCGGCTCGATGGCGTAGCGGTCCCCCAGATCGACAACATGGCGCGCATCATCGGCGGAGATCATCATCTCGTGCAGTTTCTCGCCGGGTCGGATGCCGATAACCCGGATGGGAAGATCCGGCGCCATGGCGGCCGCCAGATCGGTCATCTTCATGGAGGGAATCTTGGGCACGAAGACCTCGCCCCCCCGCATCATGTCCAAAGACGAAATCACGAAGTCCACGCCCTGACTCAGGGTGATCCAGAACCGGGTCATGCGGGGGTCTGTTATCGGCAGGTCCCGGGCGCCCTCGGCGATCAGCTTCTGGAACAGGGGCGCCACGGAGCCGCGTGAACCGACCACATTGCCGTACCGCACAACAGCGAAGCGGGCGCCGATGTCTCCGGACAGGTTGTTGGCCGCCACGAAGGTCTTGTCCGAGGCCAGCTTGGTTGCGCCATAGAGGTTGACCGGGTTGCACGCCTTGTCGGTCGACAGGGCGATCACCTTCCGGACCCGGTTGGCCAGGGCGGCCCAAACGATGTTTTCGGCGCCCAGGACATTGGTCTGGATGAACTCAGAAGGGTTGTACTCGGCGGCCGGAACCTGCTTGAGAGCCGCGGCGTGGATCACGATCTCGACGCCCCGGAGGGCGAGGGTCAGCCGCTGGCGATCCCGGACGTCGCCCAGAAAGAAGCGCATCCGGCTCATCTGCTCGGGAGAGAAACGCGCGGCCATGTCGACCTGCATCTCGTGCTGCTTGAGCTCATCCCTGGAGAACACGATCAGCTTGCGGGGATTTGACCGGGTCAGGACGGTGTCGATGAACCGCCGTCCGAAGGATCCCGTGCCGCCGGTCACCAGAACGACCTTGTCGTCGAGGCCGTTCATGGCTGTGCTGAAGCGGTTCAAGTTGAGCCTCCCGCAGTGCGCGAATCGCGTCGAGGTCCCAGAATGGCGGTCCCAGCGTAAAGACATTGCTAACCCTGATGCGCGACACGTCATGAATGCACCGACGTGTCCTTCTGGCTCTTTTCCTCTTGCTGGGCGCCACGCAGGCCCCGGCTGCGGAGGCGCCCGCCGAAGGCAAGATCAAGGTCTTGCCCCGCTTCATGACGCTGGGGGTCCTCAACGCCAACTTCATCCGGTCCAATACGTCCCGGGGGGTCATTTCCGTTGAATGCGGCCTGGACGTTCCTGACCCGAAGCTGCGGGACAGGGTGCAGCTTCTGGCCCCGCGGCTGAGGGCGAACCTGACCCGATCCCTGCTTCTCTACGCGTCCGATCTTCCCCCCGGACGTGCGCCAAACCTCGAGGTGCTGACCCCGCTTTTGCAAAGGCAGGTCGACCGGACGGCGGGACAGGCGGGCGCCCGGCTGTTGATCACCAACGTCCTGATCAACTGACCGGCCTCAGCGGCCGCCCAGTTCGAGCGCCACCCGGTCCATGAAGGCGGCCATATCAGCATCGAGGTTGGTGACGCCGCCGGCATCGTGTGTGGTCAGGGTGACGTCCACCCGGTTCCAGACATTGAACCATTCGGGGTGGTGATCCACACGCTCTGCGCGGAGCGCGACGCGGGTCATGAAGGCGAAGGCCGCATTGAAGTCGGCGAACTCGAAGGTCCGGCGGATCGCATCCCGATCGCCAGCCGGATCGCTCCAGAGGGGGAGCTTCTCGAGGGCGTCTATGGCCCCGATCCTGACCGGCCGGCTCATGCGGAGACCCCGAAGGTGAGCCCGGTCGCCTCGGCGAGCTCGGCCAGGGCCTGAGCCTCGCTGACCACCTTGATGGCCGTCATGCCAAGGGCCGCCGCCGGCTTGCAGTTGACGCCGAGGTCATCGAGGTAGACGCAGGCCTCGGGGGCGACCTGGAGCTGCTCGCACATCATCAGGTAGATCCGCGGGTCTGGCTTGCGCACCCCCGCCTTGGAGCTCTCGATGATGGCGTGGAAATGCGGCATGACCTGTCCCATGGCGGTGACCATGGAAGTTGCGGAGCCCGGGGAATGGCTGGAGGCCATGTTGTTGGTGATGCAGCCGACCTTGAACACCGCCTTGCAGGCCAGGAGGGCGTCGACCATGGCCGGGCGCAGGTGGCCGGACAGGAGGGGCAGGACCTCGCGGCCAGGGACCGGGCGCCCAAGGGCTTCGCTTTCCTCGCGGAACAGACGGTCGAAGCCGTCGGCGTCGATCTCGGCCCGCTCGAAGAGCGCCCAGGCGTTGGTGTCGGGATTGGTGGCGTTGACCGTACGGATCAGGTCGCGGGGCAGGCCCTTCTCGGCCTCGTAGCGATTGAAGGCCTCGAAGGGCGAAGAGGTGAAGACCCCGCCGAAGTCCCAGATCACGGCTTCCACGCCCATGTGTCATCCTCCTGCTGCGCACGGGATCAAGCTAGGGCGTTTACGGCTTGAGGGGAACAGGCCGGGCGGTGCTAGCATGCGGTCGCCATGCCGAAGATGACCGCCCCGCGCCTGTCCGATCCGCCCTGGGGCGGGGCCCCCGGGTTCGCCATCGGCCTGCGCCGGATCGCGCCGGACGCCTGGCTGGAGGGCGGGGAGGCCCGGCCCTGGGTGCGCAAGGACCGGCTTCTCCGTGCTGCCCCGGACAAGGTCTGGGGCGAGACCGAAGGCTCCCGGCCCGGCCAGTCGGAAGTCGCCGACCTGGTGGGCGAGGGGCTGGGGTTGCGCTTCGGCCCCGCGGCCCGCCCGCCTCTTCTGGTGGCCTCCCGGAGGGTTCCAGACGACCTGGTTCTGATGGAGCCCGGGGACGGCGACTGGGCGGTTTCGGCCCTCAGTCTGAGCGCCGGCTCCTTTTTCACCGCTGACGAGGCCCTCGGACGGAACCTGGCCGACCTTCACGGACCGGTGCCGGGCTTCAGGGAAAGATTTCTGCACCGGGTGCGGAGAATCTTCGACAATCTGCCTGTCGGCGAGATTCTCGAGCGACGCAACTGGTCGGTCACCGCCTGGCCCGACCTCCACGCGCCGGAGGTTGCTACGGCCCGGAGGCGCGCTCTGGCCCAGAGGCCGCGACCGTCAGGGGCGGGTCTCTATCTGCGCTGCGAGCGTCAGACCCTGCGCCGACTGCCACGGACTGGCGGGGTTCTCTTCACCATCCGCATCCACCTTACGCCCCTGAGGGCGCTGGCGGGCGATCCGGAGGCCGTCCGGGTGTTCGCCCGGGCCTGGGCTGAGGCGCCGGACGACTTCCGCAGATACAAGGGCCTGGCCTCGGTCGCCCAGGGGGTTGAGGCCTTTCTCGCTGCGCGGAAGGAAAGTCGTCCTGAAACCGTCACAGACCTGGGTCAGAGGGCCTTGCATGACCCCGGATGAACGCCTGCTGCCCCTGGAGGGTGTTGAAAACTTCCGCGACTATGGCGGCTACGCCGTCCCCGGCGGGCTGCGCGTCCTGCGCGGGCGGCTGTGGCGCTCGGCCCACCATGGTGGGGCGACCGACGCCGACCTCGCGCGCATCGCCAGCCTTGGCCTTACCGCCGTGGTCGACCTGCGCCGGCCCACGGAATGGGCGAACCAGCCCTCCCGCCGGCCGGAGGGTTTCGGCGGCCGGGTCATTGACTGCGACGCCGGCGATCAGGCGGAGCCGCCGCACCTGGCCTTCCTGCGTGAGACCGACCTGACGGCGGACAGCGCCCGGGCCTTCTTCCTCGACTACTACCGCAGGGCCCCCTTCGAGCCCCGCCATCTGGACCTGTTTCGCCGATACTTCATGGCGCTGGGCGAGGGCGGCGCCGTGCTGATCCACTGCACGGCGGGCAAGGACAGGACAGGGATGCTGGCGGCCCTGACCCACCACCTGCTGGGGGTGCATCCGGACGATGCAGCCGCGGACTTCGAACTCACTAACCAGGCGGTGCGGATCGAGGCCCGCCTGCCGCAGGTGACCCAGGCCCTGGCCGAGAGTCTGGGCCGGACCCCGTCGGAGGCCGCGGTTCGGGCCTTTCTGGGGGTGGAGGGCGACTTTCTGGCGGCGGCGTTTGACGCCATCGCCGCCGAGTGCGGGACGATCGCGGCCTACTTCACCCGGCTCGGGATCGACGAAAAGGCGGCGGAGCGTCTGCGCGCCCTCTGGCTAGAACCGGCTTCAACTTCAATATGTTAGATCACGTTACGATCCGAGAGTCGGTTCCCGCTTATCGGAACATTATTTAGACGTTGAGGTCCGCGCTGACCGGAGCGTGGTCGCTGGGCCGCTCCCATGCGCGGACGTCGTCGTGTACGCGGGCCTGGGCGCCCCCGGACAGAGCGGCGGACTTAAGGCCCGGCGAAATCCAGATGTGGTCGAGGCGAAGCCCGCGGTTCGAAGCCCGGAAGTCGGCGGCTCGGTAGCTCCACCAGGAGAACACCTTCTGCGGATCGGGGATCGCGGCCCGGATCAGGTCGGTGAAGTCGCCGGCCTCGCGCAGGGCGGCCATCGCCTCAATCTCGACCGGGGTGTGGCTGACCACCTTCAGCATCTGCCGGTGGCTCCAGACATCGAACTCTCCCGGCGCGACGTTGAGGTCGCCGGTGATGACCAGGGCGGCGGAAGGATCCCGTCGACGGGCCTCCTCGGTGAGGCGTCCGAGGAAGTCGAGCTTGTGCGCGAACTTGAGGTTCTCATCCGGGTCGGGCAGATCGCCCCCGGCCGGGATGTAGAAGTTCTGGATTTCGACGCCGCAGACCCGGGCGCCGACCGCCCGCGCGTGGCCCTCGCGGCAGACGTCGAGATCGGGCGCATCCTCTAGGGGCAGGCGCGACAGGATGGCGACGCCGTGGGACCCCTTCTGCCCGCGGATGCGCATGTGCGGATACCCCGCCGCCTCGAACTCGGTGCGGGGAAACTCGCCCTCCCGGCACTTGATCTCCTGGAGACACAGGACATCCGGCGCCTGCTCCGCCAGGAAGCGAACAACCTGTTCCGCCCGAAGCCGCACCGAGTTGATGTTCCAGGTGGCGAGTCTGAGGCGCATGGTGATCTCCCGGCGGATCGGCAAGAAAAAACGCCCGGAAGCGCGAGGCGTCCGGGCGTAGTTATCTTTCTCTCGCCGTCACCGGAAGGGGATGGGATCCGGAACGGCGCACCCGAGGGCATCGGGCGTCTGAGTCGCATTAATGCAACTCAGACGTCTTATTGTCAATCCATCTCAATTTTTCGTTTGCCTGTGACTTCCTGGCTACATTCGCGCCCTGCCGGGCGCCTTCGGACGCGGGTCATCCAGCACGAAGAGGCTCGCGGGCAGACCGCCGACGGCCCGGAACGCCTCCAGTTGCACGCGGGTCGCCCTTCCCTGAGGGTCGGTAACCGTCCAGCCGGCAAGGGCCAGGGGCGCGTCTGTGAAGGCCAGTGAGATCCGGCCATCCCCCGGTCGCCGCGAGTCCCTGGCGGTGATCTCGAAGCCCTCCTGTGTCCGACGCACGGCGATGATCCTGACGTCTCCGTCAAGCCGGATGCGGCGGGAGAGGAAGAGCGACAGCGGAGTCGCGGAGAGGGGATAACGCTCGAAGGTCTTCAGTCGGGGATCGGCCACCGAGACGAAGGCGCCGTCCGCCACGACGAGAAGGGAGGACGGTGGCGCATAGGCGAAGCGCGCCCGGCCCGGTCGCCGGAGAAAGACCTCGCCGCGCCGGATCTGACCGCGGGAGTCCGTCTGCACAAATTCTCCGCGGGCCTCGACCAGGCCCTCCAGCCAGGTCGCCGCACGGACGGCCAGGGCCTGCTCGGCCTCGCTCAGAGGTGGCGCGGCGGCCGACGCCGCAGGCGCGACGGCGGCGGCGGCAAGACCCGACAGGGCGGTGCGGCGTGTGGTCATGGTCAGACTCCGAGGTCGCAGATGGCGCCGGACGACGCCCCCGTCAACGCCGGGCTTCAAGGCGGCGGCGGGGCGAGAATCTCGCGCTTGCCAGCGTGATTGGCGGGACTGACCACGCCTTCCCGCTCCATCCGCTCGATGAGCGAGGCGGCGCGGTTGTACCCGATCTGCAGACGGCGCTGGACATAGGAGGTCGAAGCCTTGCCATCCCGGGTGACCACAGCGACCGCGCGATCGTAGAGGTCGTCCCCGGACCCGCCCTCGCCACCGCCGAAGTCGCCGTCCATCTCCTCGTCGTCCCCGCCGGCCGTGACCTCTTCCAGATACTGGGGCTGACCCTGGTCACGCAGGAACCGGGCCACCGCCTCGACCTCGCCATCCGAAACGAAGGGGCCATGCAGGCGGGTGATCCGGCCGCCGCCCGCCATGTAGAGCATGTCGCCCTGACCCAGCAGCTGCTCGGCGCCCTGCTCGCCCAGGATGGTCCGGGAGTCGATCCGCGAGGTGACCTGGAAGGAGATCCGCGTCGGGAAGTTGGCCTTGATGGTGCCGGTGATCACGTCCACCGACGGCCTCTGGGTGGCCATGACCAGGTGGATGCCGGCGGCGCGGGCCATCTGGGCGAGGCGCTGGACTGCGCCCTCCACATCCTTGCCCGCCACCATCATCAGGTCGGCGACTTCGTCGATGACCACCACAAGATAGGGCATGGGCTGGGGGTCGATCCGCTCGCTTTCGTAGACCGGCCGGCCCTGGTCGTCGAAGCCGGTCTG
>JBJTFE010000088.1:0-6285 GCA_046093265.1 Phenylobacterium sp.
GCGGCCCACAAGGATCGCGCTGCCGGCGCTCAGCACCAGCACGGCCAGGAAGACGCCCTGGTGCTGGACGAAGAAGAAGGGCCGCCGGTCGATCAGGATGTCCCGCAGGACCCCGCCGCCGAAGGCCGCCAGGAAACCGCAGACGCAGATGCCGACAAGGTCCATCCGCTGGCGCAGGGCCCCCAGCACCCCGGAAAGGGCGCTGGCCAGGACGGCCATCATCTCGAGGGCGAACAGGGACTGCTGGCTAAGAGTCTGCAGGGTCATCATGGCGACAGGCCTAAAGTCTCAGGGGCCGGATGGCGAGACCTGGCTTCGGCGTATCAGCCTTCCGCGTTCACAAGCTCATCCAACTGCGCCTTCAGCAGCCTCTCGGCGGACTGCCGGAGGGCCGATGCGCCTTCGCTGTGAAGGCCCTGGCTGAGGGCGATCTGGAGCCCGAAGCCGTCTACGAGGCCGATCAAGGCGTCCACCCTCAGGGAGAGGTCAGCTCTGTCTCCCGCCATGTCGCGCACCAGGGACTGCAGGAGCGCGCGCCACTCCGCGTAGCGCGCCTGATTCTCCTCGACCAGTTCGGGATGGCCCGCCGCCGCTCCCCAGAAGGCGAGCCAGACCCGCCATTCCGCCAGCCGTTCGGGGTCAAGCGGGAGGGCCTCCATCAGGACCGCCCAGAGAAGCTCCCTTGGTGAACCTCCCTTCGCCGCCGCCCGAAGCATGCGGATTCCGGTCGTCTGGTGGGCGCGGCGCAGCATCGCCACCAGGAGGGCGTCGCGGCCTTCGAAGTAATAATTGATCGCCCCCGTCGTGCAGTTCGCCGCACGAGCCAGGCGGCGAAGTGTCGCGGCCTCGCTGCCTTCGGTCGCCACGAGCGCGAGGCTGGCGTCGAGGAGCTCACCCTTGCGGGCGTCATGGTCCATGAGTCTCGGCATGGCTTGACGCATAACATGCGTGATGCCAAAAACACGAAACATAACGATCGATATTTGAAGGGGGTCGGTGATGGCGGATGGGGTTCGAAGGCGCGCGGAACAGGCCCCGATGAGCCGGGCCCTCATCCTTGGCATTCTCATCACCGATGTCGCGTTCGCCCTCTACTGGGCGCTCTCGGCGGCCTATCTGTTGGGGTTGGTGAGTGTGCCCGAGGCGTATCTCTTCTCCGGCTATCATGATCGACACCTGATGGCCTGGAACTGGTCCTTCCTCCCTCTCGACCTGGCGGCGACTGCGTTTGGCGCCTGGGCGATCCTGGCCTCGCGACAAGAGCGCGAGTGGAGAACCCTGGCCGCTGTCTCGCTGGCCCTGTGGTCCACAGCCGGGGGAATGGCGATCGCCTATTGGACCCTGATGGGAGAATTCGACCCCTCCTGGTTCCTTCCAAACCTCCTGATTTTCGTCTGGCCGCTCTTCTTTCTGCCAAGGCTGGTCAGCGCGCCGACCGCGTCGTGAAGGTTGAACCGGGGAGCGCTGCGCCATGTTCACCCTTGTCGAAGCCCGGTCCGACGCGCTCGACGCGTCGGCGGTCTGGATGGAAGGGAACGACTGCATGTTTGATCCAGACGGGTCCGTGAAGGTGGGGGTTCGCCGGGTCTTCGCCAGCCCGGCCGCCCGGGCTGACGGCCCACAGGTGCAGGCGTCTGACATGCATGGAAAGACCTCGGGGTCGGACGGACGAGATGTTGCGGCTTGGCCGGTCGTTGTCGGCATGGAGCCTGCTGGGCGCGTCGGCGATCCTTTTCGCCCTGATGCTGTCCCCCCAGGGACGGACCTTCAGCCCTCTTGTGCAGTTTGGCGTCTTCGCCGCGGCGGACCTTGCCTTGGGCCTCGGTCTTTTGCGCTTCGGGTCCCGCTCGGCCAGGCGGCTTTCCGGGTTGAGCCTCACCGTCCTTGTGTATCGCATCGCGATTTGCTCGGGACTGCGTTGAACACCAAATTGAGCCGCCAATCGAAAGATAAACCGCGACTTCGCCACACTTCAAGAATGGAAAACCACCGACATTTTGTATCTCTGTAACGGGGAGAATAAACGATGAAGAAGATAGCATTCATAACGGGAATAACAGCAGTAGTATTGATTATTGAATGGTTTTTGATTTTGAGTGAAATGTTGCCTTTGAATGTGATAGAATCATCTAGAATAAACATTCCTGGATATCAAACATGGTTTATGTCGTTCTCAGTTCCTGATATTTGGATAATTATTTGGTGCATATTGAGTTTTGTATTTGCGTTAAGGAATAAAAAATCAGCTATAGTTTTCTCCACTATATCCGGTTCATCAATGATTTTTCTTGCATTGGTTACAATTAATTTCTACATGCAAAATTCGATGTTATTTGATTCCAATTATTATCAAATATTTGAGAATATAGCTGTAATTTGGCTAATCGCGGCTGGTGGTTGGCTAATTTATTTTGGTATTTTAGAATTTGATAGTATTTCTGTAAGAAGTAATAATCAAGAACAGGGTTCTCGTTGTCGGACCGACGAGGTCGACGGTGATTAAGGGGCGGACAATCGCGGTCTTCGGCGCGACGGGCGGACTGGGCGCTGCGCTGGTGGTGGAGCTGACCCGCAGGGGCGCCGCCGTCGTCGCGGTCACCCGCAGGCCCGCCGCGACCGTCCTCGACACCTCTCTTGCGGGACAGGTGACGATCGACCTCGAGAGCCCGGAAAGCATCGAGAAGGGCGTCGCGGCTCTCCCTCGCCTGGACGCGGCCGTCTTCCTGACGGGGATCGATGTTCGCAAGCCCCTCTCCGAACACTCTGCAGACGAGATCGGCCGTACACTGAGGATTAATCTCGAAGGGCCGATTCTTGCGACCCGCCGCCTCATTGACCGGGTCCGGAACGGGGGCGTGATCGCCCATGTCGGCGGCTTTGCCGACGGCCGGCTGGCTCTGCCGTACTATACGGCGGATGTCGCCTCGCGCGCCGGCCTGGCGGCCTTCAGCGAGGCGCTTACCCGGGAACTGAAACTGGAGGGCCGAGACATCGTGGTCAGCTATCTGTGCCCGGAACCCGCCGCAACCGAAGCCGAGCGGCCGTATCTTGACCTCTGGCGCACCATGGGAACGTCGGTCTCCGCGCCTTCCGAGGTCGCCCGGTTCATCGCCGACTCCCTCGAGGCCCGGCCAGGGCTCCGGATGATGGGCCGGACGTCCCGTCTCATCGCCTGGATCAACGCCCTCTCCCCGGGCGCGGCGGACGTGGTCGCGCTCAATCGCATCGGGCGCAAGCTTCGTGAAGCCTTCGGCCGGCCGGCGGGGCGTCCTCCTGCAGGGGACTGAACCCGGCGGTGGCTCAGGTCCCGCCGAAGGTTGCGCCACCGGGACGGGACGGCGTCAGCCCCCCCGGCCGGACTTGAGTTCCGCCGCCACCGGGCAGGTCTTCTGGATCGCCGCCTGCTCCAGGGCGTCGTACTCGCCCTTCAGGCGCGACAGCTCCTCCTTGCGGTCATTGCCGCCGGCGAGGAAGAAGAGGGCGGGCCAGAAGAGGACGAGGCCGACGCCCATGGCGATCGCGTCGCTGTCAGCCTGCTGCTTCTGGGCGCCGGCGACCTCCCGCACCCTGCCGGACACCCGCATCGGCTCCGACCGGACCTGGTCGCAGTCATAGCCTGAACTCACATAGACCGCCAGGTCGTAAGCCATCAGGAGCAAGAGGAACTCGAGCCAGAGCGGCGTCCCGTCCAGCGGGGACGGTGATAGGGGCTGCAGCCGGCCGCCGAGGAGGCCGCCGAGGCCAAGGAAAATCGTGCGGCTGACCACCGGGGTCAGGAAGGTGTTCATGAGGGTGAAGGCCGCATCCGTTATGGCGTGCGGGCGGTCGCGCCGGGGCTGTCGAGGGAAGCGTCGCTCGATGATCGCGAACGCTAGGCCGCCGGCCAGCAGGCAACCTGCGCTCACCAATTCTCTGGGAACGGACATGTGTCGTCTCGAAGACCTGCGTCAGGCGGTTTCGGCGGCTCGGTAGGCGGGCCTGGCCAGGCACCGGCCCAACCAGCAGTCGACCTCGGCGAAGCTGCCAATGAGCTCGGGCAGGAACCTCGCCGGGTCGAGCACGCTGGCCACGTTCAGGTCCGCCACGGTGAACCGCCCGCCGACGAGGGCGCCGCGGCCCCGCCCGATGAAGTCGTTCAGAATCGAGAGGGGCCGCGCCAGGCGCGTCTTCGCCCGGTCGAGGGCCGTCAGATCCGATCGTCCCGGGCCCGCCCACACGGTGTTGAGGCCGATCGTCTGGGCGTCGCGCTCGATTTCTGTCAGCGCCCAGAAGCTCCACATCGTCATCTGCGCGCGCTCAGCGATGTCTACTGGCCCGAACGGCGCGCCCGCCTTGTCCGCGATGTAGAGCGTGATCGCCAGCGACTCCCACAAAACGAGGGACCCGTCGCGGATCGCGGGAACCTTCCCATTCGGATTGATCGCGAGGTACTCGGGATTGAGATTCTCGCCGACCGTGAAGTCGACCTTCGAGAGCAACGTGTCCTGGCCGACCTCGTGGGCCGCCCAGAGCACGCGGTGCGTGCGCGAAGGCGGTGTGCCGTAGACCTGCAGGGTCATCAGTCCTCCTCCTTTCGCGCGGCGCGTCCGAGCGCGGCCACGTGAACGCCCAGGGCGTCACAAAGCATCAGGGCTTCCACGGTCGACGCCAGGTGGGCTGCGGGCTGCGCATCCTGGCCGCGCGTCTCGCGACGCCCCGCGGCCCGCGCCTGCGGCAGGCCTGCGGCTGGGGTGTTGACGAGGGATGTCACGGTCGCCTCCAAAGTCCTTGCACAACTTGATGTACAAAAATTAAATGATAAACACATAAACGTGACGTTAGAAGAAGTCAATATTAATACCGAAGATCATCATGAAACAACTCTATGGGTGATCACACGGCTGATACAGAGTTCACAGTAGGAGAAAAATCAATGCGGGATCTCCCCCGCAGGGGAGCAATTAGATGGCAATATCCGTGTCGCGCATGCGTGACCTCACATGGAATATAATCACCGCTTTACTGCATTATAGACTCTCGTAAGCGCAGAATGGCTGATCTTGCGATGGCAAGCTATTGCTGACAACCTTAAGTGTATGCACGGTTACTGAGCGAATGTAATACGAGACTGTAAAAAAATCTTCACAGCTCTGAAGGGTGTCGCGCGATGGAGTGGCCGCCGCCGCCGATGTGGGGCGCGCGGAAATGGGGCCGGCCACGCGCGCAGGCTTGGTCGGCGGCAGTCCAGGTCATGTTGCGCCTGAGCCAGGCTTCGAACAGCGAGGCCAATCGCATAGCGAACAGGAGGTTGACGGCGATCAGCGGGATGGCCGCAGCCGTCCAGGCCAGATGCTCAATAGGCGACAGCAGGCCCTCGCCGTAGAGCCGGGCCAGGCTATAGGCGCCGTACGGAAGGCTGAGCAGACTGGTGAACAGAAACGGACAATAGCCCCTGAAGATGGCCGCTTGGCCGAGGTGGCCGACGATGTGCACCAGATAGCCCGTTAGGACTCCAGCCCAGAGTCCTGGCGCGCGAAGCACGACGCTGGCCAGGATCACAAGAGACAGGATGACGAATTGCTCCAGGATTGCCAGGGCTATGGCGGAGGTCGACAGCGGTCCGTAGCGTCGCACGATCCTGGGCCCGACGGTCGGAAAGCGCCTAGTGAGAACCGCAGCGTTCCTGGCCAGCCAAGGCTTGAGCATGATGATCTCTTCGAGCTCGTGGAGCATGAAGACGATCGCGAAAGACCACATGAGAGACTCGAGGCTCATGGCGCGCCCCCCGCGCCACCCGGCTGCGTTCGCGACCAAGTCTGTGTGCGGCAGATCATGATGATCCGACATTTCCCATTTGAGCGACATTCTGATCGCCGATTTGTGTGCTCGTACGCGTTAAGTGTGCCGCGGTGAAGCCGACTTGATGGTGCGGAGGGCCTCCGACGCGATTTATAGGGCTCGGCGGGTGCAATTCGGGTCGGACATAGCCAGCCAGTGCCGTTTTGGGGGATTTTGGACGCACCTGTCCCGTCGGCTGGTCTTGGAAGTGCAGAGATGGCTTGGTCACGGACATGTGGCAGGCTCCGGCCTTCGCAACTCGTCGATCAGGCTGAGTATTTGGCTGAACAGTCGACGCGGCACCGCGACCTCGGCCATCTGGAATACGGCGTAACGGGGGTCGTGTCCCCGGACGTGGTGTAGCTCCTGGGCGGTAGCTTCGCCGCTCGCGACGCGCGCCTCTCACAAGGCGCCGTAGCGAGCGAGCGGCGAAGCGGTGGTCATCCGCGGTCTTCGGTAGGGTCGGGT
>JBJTFE010000089.1:0-3688 GCA_046093265.1 Phenylobacterium sp.
GGGCGCCGAGGCCCCCGTGGGCGCCCTCCAGGCGGGCGATCGCCGGTTCAACGTCAAGACGGGCGGCGCCTTCGAGACCCTGGAGTCCGTGGCCGACACTCCGGTGCGCAGCCTCGAGGGCCGCGTCGTCCGGGTTCGCGACGTCGCCGAGGTGGCCTGGGCCCAGGAGGAGCCGGGACATCTGGCCCGGTTCAACGGCAAGCGGGCGGTCTTCGTGACCGTCACCCAGAAGGATGGCGAGGATGTCGGGCGGATTACGGCGCAGATCCGCCGCACGCTGGACGCGCACGAAAAGACCCTGCCGGCCAGCGTGAAGCTGGAACGCGCCTTCTTCCAGTCCGAGAATGTCGATCATCGCCTGGGGAAGCTGTTCCGCGACTTCGGCATCGCCGTCAGCCTCGTCCTCCTGACCCTCCTGCCGCTCGGCCTCCGGGCCGGGGTGGTGGTGATGATGTCGATCCCGCTTTCCCTGCTGATCGGCCTCGCCCTGGTACAGGCTTTCGGCTTCACCCTGAACCAGTTGTCCATCGCCGGCTTCGTCCTGGCCCTCGGCCTCCTGGTCGATGACAGCATCGTGGTGGTCGAGAACATTGCGCGCCGAATGCGCGAAGGTGAGGACCGGATCACAGCGGCCATCAACGGAACCCGGCAGATCGGCCTGGCGGTGGTGGGCTGTACTGCGGCCCTGATGCTGGCCTTCCTGCCGCTGATGGCCCTACCGGGCGGGTCAGGGGCCTACATCCGCTCCCTTCCGGTCACGGTCCTCGCGACGGTGGGCGCTTCACTGGTGGTCGCCCTGACCATCATCCCCTTCCTGGCCAGCCGCATCCTGTCCCGCCATGAAGACCCGGAGGGCAACGCCCTCCTGCAGACCATCAACGGCGGCATCCAGAGGTTCTATGCGCCTGTCCTGCATGCGGGACTCGCCAAGCCTCTCCTGACCACGGCGCTGATCCTGGGGCTGTGCCTGACCGCGATCCCGATGGTCCGGGCCATAGGGACGAGTCTCTTCCCGCCGGCCGAGACGCCCCAGTTCCTGGTCCGGGTCGAACTTCCGGACGGGACCGCCCTGACGCGGACCGAGCAGGCCCTGCGCTATGTCGACGGGGTCCTGGCCCGTGAGCCCGAGGTCGCCTGGCGGGCGGCCAACCTCGGCCGCGGGAATCCGCAGATCTTCTACAACCAGCAGCAGCGGGAGAGCAGCACGGCGTACGCCGAGGTCTTCGTTGGCCTCAAGGCCTGGAAGCCGGGCAAGAGCGAGGACGTCGTCGCCCGCCTTCGCGAGGGTTTCGCCCGGTATCCCGGGGCCCGGATCACCCTGGTCCTGTTCGAGAACGGCCCTCCGGTCGAGGCGCCGATCGAGGTCCGACTGACTGGCGAGAGGCTGGAGGTGCTGAAGGCGGGCGCCGACCGGATCGAGCAGATCCTCAAGGCCACCCCCGGGGCGCGCGACATCAGCAATCCCCTGCGCGTGGAGCGGACCGACCTCGACCTCGGCCTGGATGAAGCCAAAGCCGCGACCCTCGGCGTCGCCCCGGGGGCGGCCAGACGCACCGTCCGACTGGCCCTGACCGGCGAGGAAGCCGCCCGTTTCCGGGACGCCGACGGCGACGACTACTCTGTCAAGGTACGCCTGCCCATGGAACAGACCGGCGTCGGAGACCGGAACGAACTCGACGCCCTGGGCTCTGTCTATGTGCCCACCGCCAACGGCGGGGCGACGCCCCTCTCCACCCTCTCCGCCCCGACGCCCGTCACAGGACCCGCCCGGATCGATCGGTTCGAACGCGAGAGGACGGTGACCGTCTCGGCCTTCCTCGAACCGGGGGCCCTGGCTTCCACGGTCACGGCGGAGGTCGAGCGCCGGCTGGCGGATCTCCCCCTGCCCCCGGGCTACAAGTTGAGCTACGGCGGTCAGGCGGAGGCTCAGTCGGAGAGCTTCTCGGGCCTGGGGGCGGCCATCACCATCGCCATCTTCGGGATCCTTGCCGTCCTGGTCCTGGAGTTCGGCCGGTTCAAGAGCGCCCTGGTGGTGGCCGGCATCATCCCGCTGGGCCTGTTCGGGGCCGTCGGCGCCCTGGCCATCACCGGCAATTCCCTGTCCTTCACCGCCGTTATCGGGATTATCGCCCTGATGGGCATCGAGATCAAAAACTCGATCCTGCTGGTCGACTTCACCGAGCAGCTGAGACGAGAGGGCGTTCCCCTGAGCGAAGCGATCGAACGGGCCGGCGAGGTGCGCTTCCTCCCGGTGCTCCTGACCAGCGTCACCGCGATCGGCGGCCTGATCCCCCTGGCCCTGGAGCGCTCCGGTCTCTACTCACCCCTGGCCATCGCCATCATCGGCGGCCTTGTCTCATCGACGTTGTTGAGCCGGATCGCGACGCCCGTGCTTTACTGGCTGGTGTCACGGGGCGAGGCGGAGGGGACCCTGCAGCGCTCGTAAGCGTCGTCCCTCGGCCTGTGCGAACATGAAGGCGCCCAGGCGGAATGCCTCCGCCCCTTGGAGAGAGGGCCCGCACTGAGGTCGGAGGGGGATGGCGGCGAATCCTCAGACCATCTCGCAGACCCGCCCCGCCCTGGCGTCGGTGTAGCCGGCGGGGGTCCAGGCCAGCTCGCCGTTCACCAGCACCGCCTCCACGCCCACGGAATCGCGGGTATAGCGCATGCCCTCGCCCGGCATGTCGAAGACCGGGCGCTCCTCGCCCCGGCCGATGCGGTCAGGGTCGAAGACGACGATGTCGGCGGCCTCGCCGGGCTGCAGCCGGCCGCGGTCCTTCAGGCCCCAGATGTCGGCGGTCTCGCCTGTGAGCTTGGCCACGGCTTGCTCGAGCGTCAGGGGGCCCGCCGCGCGCACGAACTCGCTGAACAGGTAGCCCGTGTCCCCATAGGTCGCGAAGGAGGCCAGGTGCGCCCCGCCGTCCCCGGCGCCGATGTGGACATTCGGCCGCGCCAGCAGGGGGCCGATCCGGGCGGTGTCGTCATGCCCGCCGTTGGCCGCCAGGAAGGCGACGTCCAGGCCATGCTCAAGCGACACCTCGATCAGGGCCAGGGCGCAGCCCTGCCCCCGGGCGTCGGCGATGTCCTTGAGGGTCTTGCCCGCCAGGTGGGCGGGCGCCTCGCCGGCCCGGGCGACCAGGCGGCCCATCAGCCGCTCGCCGCCGTCCTCGCCCGCGTCACGCAGAAGGCGGGCCCGGGTCTCGGGATCCTTCAGCGCCGCGACGCGCGCGTCCACCGGCAGCCGCAGGACGCGCACCCAGCTGGGCAGGCGGGCAAAGAACAGGCTGGGCCTGAGGAGGGAGAAGCTGATGTCGATGGGCCGGGTCTGCATCTGCGGCCAGACCCGGGCGCCGCGGGCGAACTGCTCGTCGGCGCGGTCCAGGATGCGGTCGACGCTCTCCCGGGCCTGCCGGCTGTCGAAGACCGGCTAGAAGGTGGTGGGAATGCCATGCTTCAGGCTCAGCTCGGCCAGCTGGTCGATCCGGGCGATGGTCAGGTCGGCGTCGTAGAACTCCGGTACGATCTACAGCATGCGGCCGAACTCGCCCAGTAAGGGGCCGAGCTTGGCCTTCCCCCACATCGGAAAGTCCTCGCGAAGCGCCTGCACGGCCCTGATCAGCGGGTGGGTCCAGTTCTTCGGCCGCGTCCGCAGAGGCCGGCGGCTCTTCGGCTCGAGCCGGTGGCTCCA
>JBJTFE010000090.1:0-2292 GCA_046093265.1 Phenylobacterium sp.
GTGCCATGTGCATCGTACAACCTGCTGGCAACCAAGCCTGCACCAGTGAGATTGCGCGTAGAGAGCGACACCGGCTTTTGTCATGGTCTCGATACAGTACTCAGGAGGCCTCTATGGTCGTTCAGGCAATTGCGCTCTTCTTTGGGCTCATGGTGATCGCATTGCGATCCGCGCCAATGTTGTACTGCGCCAAGAAGACAGGGTGCAGATGCAGTGGAGGTTACGGTGACACTTTACGAAACCCTGGTCCTGAGCGACAGAGTTCCTTCACCCGGGGGAGCTCGACCGATGATCAGGTTGGCGCGCGTCGTTGTCCCAGGCCTGCCGCATAACAAGTCCCGATGCCTTGAGTGACGATCTACTTCATACAGTGTCACCGTAACCCTCCGAGGATGTTTTCGGAGACCAGGGATGTCGCCTGTCCCTGCGCAACCTCAGTCATGCAGGTCAGGATCCTGGGTCCGTAGCGTCCGCTGCATCGGCTTCATCCGCCGCGCGGATGTCGTCGGGCGTCTCCACGGTGAACCCCTCCCGGCGCAGGCGGTCCAGCACCCCGCCATCCGACAGGAGGGGGCGCTGGGGAACGACCGCAATGTCCGAGCCCGGCGTCGACAGGGCCCTTCGGATGTCACTCGCCAGGTCCGCCTTGACCCGGGCGTCGAAGGCTGCGGCGCCGGGGGCGGCGGCGATGCAGCGCTCCCAGGTCCGCTCGGCGGCCAGGGCGCCGGCCACGTCGCCCCGGGCCCAGGCGCGGGAGGCGGCGCGGATCGCCTCCGGACCGGCCTCCACCTCCCCCAGGACCGCCTCCAGGCAGGCGCGTCCCGCCGGCTCCGGCGTCCGCGCCACCGCGCCCAGCAGGGGGCCGAGGTCGTAGGTCCGCTGGACCACCGTCTTGCCCGTCCGCCGGGCCAGAAGCCGGATGAGCTTGGTGGGGTCGGTCGGGGTCAGATCATGGCGCTCGCGCCAATCCCCGGCCAGGATCAGGGCTGCGGCCAGCGGGCTCTGGGTGGGATAGCGGCCCGGCGGCTGGCCGATGGCGTTGCGGGCGGCGGCGAAGCGGTCGCGCTCGGCCGGCGCCAGTCCCGCTTCGAAGGGCCGCATGGACCTCAGCCTCAGATAGCTGACCGCCGCACCGGGGCTCCCCGCCAGCCGGATCCTGAGGCCGTTGAAGGGCAGGATGACCTGGCCCGCGCCGGACAGGTAGCGCTCGAAGAGTTGTCGGTCCCACTGCTGCCGCTTGGGGGCCAGGGAGGGAACCCCCAGGACCCAGACCCGGGCCTCGCCCCGGCTCACCCGCCAGAGGGCCGGACCCGGGAACCGGGCGGTGACCACCAGCTCCTCGATGAGGTCGGCGTCGGGGTCCGGAGGCATGTCCTGGGCCGCCAGGGGGACGGGGCGCCCTAAGGTCAGGGCGACGGTTGCGGCGACACCCAGGGCGACGAGGGGGCGCAAGGCGCCGGGACGCTCCCGCGACGCTCTGCAGACGGTCGGACGACGGTTCCGGAATCGCGCTAGCATGTTGTCTTCCGCAGGACCCCTCATGACCATCAGACGCCTGCCCCCCGAAACGGTCAACCGCATCGCCGCCGGCGAGGTGGTCGAACGCCCGGCCAGCGCCGTCAAGGAGCTGGTCGAGAACGCCCTCGACGCCGGCGCCCGGCGGATCACCGTCCAGGTCGAGGGCGGGGGCCTGTCGCGCATCCTGGTCGAGGACGACGGTTCGGGACTGACGCCGGAGGAGCTGTCCCTCGCGGTGGAGCGCCACGCCACCTCCAAGCTCGCCCCGGACGCCGCCGGCGACTATGACCTCCTGAATATCGCCACCCTCGGCTTCCGGGGCGAGGCCCTGCCGTCGATCGGCTCTGTGGCCCGGCTGACCCTGACCTCGCGGGCGCGGGGCGCGGCGGAGGCCTGGAGCCTGACGGTGGAGGGCGGCGCGGTCAGGCGCCCCGCCCCGGCGGCCTTTCCGGGCCCGCATGGCGCCCGGGTCGAGGTCCGCGACCTTTTCTACGCCACCCCCGCCCGCCTGAAGTTCATGAAGTCCGAACGGGCCGAGAGCCAGGCCATCGCCGAGGAGATGAAGCGCCAGGCCATGGCGCACGAGGCGGTGGCCTTCACCCTGGAGACTGACGGCCGCACCGTCCTGCGCCTACCCGCTGAATCGCCCGGCCCGGAAGGGCGTCTCGCCCGCCTGTCCGCCATCCTCGGCCGCGACTTCGCCGACAACGCCCTGGCCGTGGACCATGAGCGCGAGGGCGTGCGGCTGACGGGATACGCCGGTCTGCCGACCCT
>JBJTFE010000091.1:0-4360 GCA_046093265.1 Phenylobacterium sp.
AGCTATTCCATCCTCAACAATGTCGGCCTGGGCGACCTGGTGGGAAAGACTACCGACGAATACGTCGACATCGCCATCCGCCTGGCCGCCGATCCGGCCCGGATTGGCGAGCTTCGCCGCACCCTGCGCGACCGCCTCGGCTCCAGCCCCCTGCGCGACGCCCGGGGCTTCGCCCGCGACTGGTACGCCATGGTCGAGCGCGCCATGGCCGATCCGGTGCGCAAGTGAGCGTCTCCGCGAACAGCCCCCTGGACGTTACGCGAGCCTACGGCCTCGACTTCCGGTTCCCGGCCTCCGACACGGTGGTCGGCGCCAATCTGCGAACCTTCGGCGAATTCTCACGGGTCGAACTCGACGTCCTCCTTCACCTCGCGCCAGAGACCGCAGGGGTGATGATCGACGCCGGCGCCAACATCGGCTCCCTCGCCTTGCCCTTTGCGAAAGCTCGCCCGGGTTGGAAGGTCATGGCCTATGAGGCGCAGCGGTGGATCTGCCATCTGCTGGCGGCCAACGCGGTTGAAAATGATCTCCTCAACGTCGAGCCCATTCACGCCGCGCTCGGTTCCGACGAAACCCTGACGGACTTTCCTGTCGCAGGGCTGGACTCCGGGGTGAACTTCGGCGGTCTTGGTTTCGGGTCCAGGGCCGGTGCATACGAACGCATACGGGTAACCCGTCTGGACGATATCCCCCCCGGTCCATAATTCGGTTCGCCTGGTCAAGATGGACCTCCAGGGCTACGAGCCGCAGGTCCTCAAGGGGGCGGCCGAACTCCTGAACCAGGTTCGACCCGCCTGGATCGCCGAGGCTGACCGTAACCAGCAGGACATTGCGCGGGAGACCCTGCGCGTTTTCTTCGACGCAGGTTACGTCGTGCACTGGCTCTTCGTGCCCTTCGCCACGCGGAAGGCCGTGCGCAACGCGGGCCAGGCCACCCTGACCGGCGACTTCAACATCATCGCCACGCCGCGAGAGGGTCTCGTCCCTCCGGACATTCCGCGGGTCGAGGGGCCGGACTCTCCCTTCCCCACCGACCTCAGCGACCTGCCCTATCTTCGCCGATACGGCTTCTGAGCCCGTCTTACGCCGGCCCGCCCAGTCTGCCCTCCCTCGCCAGACGGGCATAGTAGTCCGTATACGCATCAAAGAAGGCCTCGCCGGTCCAGCCGGGCGGCAGGCAGGGTTCGACATTTACCCGCACCCGCGGCTCGGGGAAGTCGACCTGGTTGTTCAGGACAAGGTCACAGGCCAGGCCGAGGCGCGGGCCTGCCTCCGCAGCAAGGCGCTTGGCGAAGTCGCCCTGAGTCCCCACAAGGCCCGAGGGGCGCGCGTCCAGCTTCACGGGCCTGTCAGATTCCAGCAACCGCCCCGCCAGCCGGACGTAGGCGTCGGCGAGGTGCGGGACCGGCTGGTTGTCGCGGACATAGGCCGGGGTCAGGACCCGCCCGGGCTCGCCCCGGAACCAGGCCTGGAACAGGGACCAGCCCATCCGCCCCTCTTCCAGAACGCCGAAGGGATTGGCGATGACGAACCGTCCGAAGGACAGGCCGGCGCCTTCGGCGAACTCCGCCAGGGCCTTTCCGGTCAGGCCCTTGGAGAGGCCGTAGGGGCTCACGGCCGGGGCGTCGGGCCCCTCGCCGCCCTCGCCGGGCTCGAAGACCGTGGCCGTCGAGATCAGAGCCCGGCAACCGCCATCGGCCGCCGCCTTCACCGCCGCCTCGGCTCCCTCAAGATTCCGCGCCACTCCGGCGGCGACGTCGTAGTCCGGCGAGCGATAACCCGGAATGTCGGCCCCGTGGTGGGCGAAGAGGTCGAACCGGCCCGTCCGGGCGAGGTCCCGGAACCGGTCGCTGCCGAGAGGGGCGTCGAACACGCAGGCCGCCGAGCCCGCCAGCCGCGCCACCCGCTCGCCCCTCAGGCCCGGATAGTCCGCCTCGCCGCGGGTCAGGGTCGCGACCACCTCATGGCCCGCCCCGGCCAGGGCCTCGGCGATCCACAGGCCGGTGAAGGAGCTGGCGCCGGTCAGGAGGATGCGGGCCATGGTCAGGCGGCGCTGAAGTACGGATAGGACGCGTCGCGCTCCGACATCACCCGGGGTTCCGCCGGCCAGTCGATGCCGAAGGCCGGGTCGTTCCAGCGCACGCCCTCGCCCTTTCCGGGCTCGAAGTACCGGTCGATGGCGTAGTGAACATCGGTGTCCGGCTCCAGGGTCAGGAAGCCATGCGCGAGACCCCGGCCGATCAGGAGGGCGCGGCCGCCATCGGCGTCCAGCTCCACCCCCGTCCATCGCCGGAAGGTGGGGCTCTGCGGCCTGAGGTCCACGACCACATCGAAGATCCGGCCCCGCGTCACGCGCACCAGCTTACCCTCGTCGAAAGGGGCCGGCTGGAAGTGCATGCCTCTCAGGGTGAAGGCGGCCGTACTGCGCGACAGGCTTGTCTGGGCCGGCGAGAACGGATGGCCGGCGGCCGCGAAGGCCCGCGGACAGAACAGGCGGGTGAACGCGCCCCGCTCATCCGTCGCGGGCTCCATGTCCACCACCACCACGCCGGCGATGGGAGTGGGCGTAAAGCGCATCAGTTCCAGATCCGGGGTTCGGGGGAGGCGGTCACGAACCGGCCGCCCCAGGCGCGGATCCGCATCGTCTGGGCTATGATCTCCTCGCGAAGGTTCCAGGGCAGGATCAGAAGGTCGTCCGGCCGCACCACGTCGATCTGGTCGGGCGCCAGGATGGGGATGTGGCTGCCGGGCAGGAAGCGGCCCTGCTTGTGCGGGTTGGCGTCGAAGCAGGCGACGATGTCGTCCGCCCCCACCCCGGCGTAGTTGAGAAAGGTGTTGCCCTTGGCCGCCGCGCCATAGGCCGCCACCTTGCGGCCCGCCGCCTTCGCCTCGGCGAGGTAGGCCAGGAAGGCCGTCCGCACCGCCTCCACCCGCGCCGTGAAGCCGCCATAGGTCTCCAGCCGGTCCAGCCCCGCCGCGGCCTCCCGGGCGCGCAGGGCCTTGAGCGCCCCGGTCTCGGCGTGACCGGCCGCCTCGCGGCAGCAGAACAGCCGCAGGGACCCGCCGTGGGTGGTCAGCAGCTCGACGTCAAAGGGCCGCAACCCCTTGGCCTTCAGCACCGTCTCCACCGCCAGCAGGGACAGGTAGGAGAAGTGCTCGTGATAGATGGTGTCGAACTGCACCTGCTCGATCAGGTTCAACAGGTGCGGGAACTCGAAGGTCAGCACGCCGTCCGGCTTCAGCACATGCCGGAAGCCGCCGACGAAGTCGCCGATGTCGGGCACATGGGCCAGGACGTTGTTGGCCGCCATCAGGTCGGCGGTCAGGCCCCGGGCGGCCAGGTCGCGGCCGGTCGCCTCGTGGAAGAAGACCACCTCGGTGGGCACGCCGCGCTCGCGCGCCGCCGCCGCCGTGTTGGCCGTGGGCTCGATCCCCAGGACGGGCACACCCATGGCCGCGAAGTGCTGCAGCAGGTAGCCGTCATTGCTGGCCACCTCGATGACCCGGGAGTCCGGCCCCAGGCCGAACCGGCTGGCCATGGACTCGGCGTAGCGCCGCGCGTGGGCCACCCAGCTGTCGGAATAGGACGAGAAGTAGGCGTAGCCGTCGTCGAAGATCTCGCCAGCCGGGACGGGATTGTCCGCCTGGACCAGGAAGCAGGATCCGCACACGCGGGTGTGCAGCGGATAGGTCTTCTCGGTTCCCGCCGCCAGCTGCTCAGGCGTCAGGTAGGCGTTGGCCAGGGGCTGGAGGCCCAGGTCCAGGAAGTCCTGGGTCAGGGGCGTGCGGCAGAATCGGCAGGCGGGTGCGGTCATGGCAGGGCCTCATACCGCGCGATCTGCTCGCGGCACAGGGCCAGCGCCCCTTCGCCGGCGGCCTGGCGGCGATACCACTCCATGCTCCAGTCGATGGCCTCGGGCGCCGCAAGCCGGCTCTCGAAACCCAGCACCCTGCGGGTCAGGCTGGCGTCTATGCCCAGGGCCTTCGCCTCCAGAGAGGCCGGGTCCGGCTCGTGCCGCCAGGGCTTTCCGCCGAGGGCCGCCGTCGCCCGGCTGGCCAGTTCGCCCACCGTCACTTCCGCCCCGCCGGGCGCCGGCCCGAAGTTGAGTGCCCGGGGCGCGGCCGGGTCCTTGGCCAGGCGTTCCAGGAAGACCAGGTAGCCTGCCGCGCAGTCCAGCACGTGCTGCCAGGGCCGGGTGGCCTCGGGGTGGCGCAGCGCCACCGCTTCCCCCGCCGCCGCGGCGCGCACGATGTCGGCTACGATCCGGTCTCGGGAGAAGTCGCCGCCGCCGATGACATTGCCGCCGCGGGCCGTGGCCACCGGCACGCCGGCCCGGTCGAAATAGCTGCGCGCCATGGA